>CAXTOC010000352.1:0-2572 GCA_964245725.1 uncultured Acetobacteraceae bacterium
ATCATCATCGACGAGTTCACCGGCCGCATGATGGACGGGCGGCGCTACTCGGACGGGCTGCACCAGGCGCTGGAAGCCAAGGAGCACGTGGAGATCCAGCAGGAGAACCAGACGCTGGCCTCGATCACCTTCCAGAACTATTTCCGGCTCTACCCCAAGCTCTCCGGCATGACCGGCACCGCGGTGACCGAGGCCGACGAGTTCGCCGAGATCTACAAGCTCGACGTGATCGAGATCCCGACCAACCTGCCGATGGTGCGCCGCGACGGCGACGACGAGGTCTACCTCAACGCCAAGGAGAAGTACCTCGCCGTCACCACCCTGATCGAGCAGACGCACGCCGCCGGGCAGCCGATCCTGGTCGGCACCACCAGCATCGAGAAGAGCGAGATGCTGTCCAAGCTGCTGCATCAGCGCGGGGTCGTGCACAACGTGCTGAACGCGCGCTTCCACGAGAAGGAGGCGACCATCATCGCCCAGGCCGGCGCGCCGGGGGCGATCACGATCGCCACCAACATGGCCGGCCGCGGCACCGACATCAAGCTGGGCGGCAATGCCGACATGCGCATCCGCCAGGAGCTCGGCGAGATCGCCGACCCTGCCGAGCGGCTGGCCAGCGAGGCGGCGCTGCGCGAGCAGGTGGCGGAATGGCACGACGTGGTGAAGCAGGCCGGCGGCCTGTTCGTGATCGGCACCGAGCGGCACGAGAGCCGCCGCATCGACAACCAGCTGCGCGGCCGCTCCGGGCGTCAGGGCGATCCGGGCGCCTCGCGCTTCTTCCTGTCGCTGGAAGACGACCTGATGCGCATCTTCGGCTCCGAGCGGATGGGCGGGATGCTGCAGCGGCTGGGGCTCAAGGAGGGCGAGGCGATCGTCCACCCCTGGATCAACCGCGCGCTGGAGAAGGCGCAGAAGAAGGTTGAGGCGCGCAACTTCGACACGCGCAAGAACCTGCTCAAGTACGACGACGTGATGAACGACCAGCGCCGCGAGGTCTACGCGCAGCGGCGCGAGTTCATGGCCGCGGTCGACGTGTCGGAGACGGTGGCGCAGATGCGCCGCGAGCTGATCGAGACCCTGGTCGGCCGTCGCATCCCCGAGCGCGCGTTCGCCGAGCAGTGGGAGAGTGCCGAGCTCGCCGAGGACCTGAACCGCCTGCTCGGGCTCGAGCTGCCGATCGCCGAATGGGCCCGCGAGGATGGCATGGACGCCCAGTCGGTCACCGAGCGCGCGCTGGCCGCGGCGAACGCGGCGATGGCGGCCAAGAGCGACGCGTTCGGCGCCGACGTCATGCAGTACATCGAGAAGCAGCTGCTGCTGACAACGCTGGACGCGGTGTGGAAGGAGCACCTGCTGCTGCTCGACCAGCTGCGCCAGGGCATCGGCCTGCGCGCGTACGCGCAGAAGGACCCGCTGAACGAGTACAAGCGCGAGGCCTTCAAGCTGTTCCACGTCATGCTCGACGAGATGCGCGAGCGCGTCACCGCGATGCTGGCGCGGGTAGAGCTGATGCCGCCGCCGGAGGTCACGCTGGAGGCGCCGCTTGCCTTGCATCCGCGGCCCCAGGCGGTCGCCGCCGCACGCGCGCCGGCGCTGGAGCTGGCCGGGAGCGGCGAGGCGTTGCTGGCCGAGGTCAGCGAGCCGTCCGAGACCCAGCTCGCAGCCTTCGCCGACACGCCGCGCAACGCCGCCTGCCCGTGCGGCTCCGGGCGAAAGTTCAAGCACTGCCACGGCAGGGCGACGTGATGTCGCGAACCAGCGTGTCAACAGGAGAGTGGCTCGCCCGTCGCTGAGATCCGCGCCCGGGTTTCGCAGGCAGGACGCCAGGGTCCAGATAAAGTCACGCCGGCAGAGACCTTCACTTCGGCAACGAGCATCGACGCGCAGCGGAGTGCCGCCCTCTCGGAGGGTTCGATCCTGCGGCCACGCGACCATTGCGCTCGGAGCGGCGCTTGCCCTGGCTCACGGCGATGGCAACTTCTTGCTGCATCTCAACGAGTGGCGGATCCTTGTCGAAGGAAGACAGACGGGTTCGATGCTGGCAGCCGCCCTCCAGTCTGCGGCTACACGCAGTGCGCCCCCGGACACGAAGCTGTTTGAGGACAGCTTGGCCCTGTTCTCCTGTGGTGCCGACGACCTGGACCCGCGCCTGCCTCGCGCGATCGCCGAAGCCGCCGCCCGGCATCTCGTCCTGGCTTTGTCCAGCCGATGAAAGCTGTCCACGATGCGGTACGATCTCGAAGCCGGTCGCAGGCTCACGACGGCCGCGGGCATCGTCACCATCAGCCTCGCAGCGGGGGTGTCTACGAGGATCCTGCAACGGGAGCCGCGGCTGCGGCCTCGGCAGGCTACCTGCGTGATCTCGGCTGGCCGCATGACGGCCTCCTGGACATCATCCAGGGCGAGGATATGGGCACGCCCTCCCGTTGACGGGCAGAGATCACCTGCGGAGCCGGCGCAAGCCTCCGTGTCTCCGGCGCAGCCAGCATGATGTGACTCCGCCCGAAGGGCTGCTTTAGGGTCGGCTGCAGCCTTGATCGGGTCCAGACCCTAGAGCATGATCCGATCGCAT
>CAXTOC010000353.1:0-2565 GCA_964245725.1 uncultured Acetobacteraceae bacterium
CCTCGCGCCAGGCGGCGCGGACGAAGTGCCGCGCCGCGTCCAGCCCGCCATCGAGATAGGCCGCCCCCAGCACCGCCTCGATCGCGTCGGCCAGCACGTTGGCGGCCTGCCGTATGCCGGCGCGCGCCTCGTGCGGCGCCACGTCGAGGGCGGCCGCGAGCCCGACCTGCTCGGCGATGCGCGCCAGCACCGGACGCGAGACCAGATGGGCGTGGCGCGGGCCGAGCGCACCCTCCTGCTCGTCCGGGAAGCGCTCGATCAGCCACTCCGCCATCAGCAGACCGAGCACGCGGTCGCCGATGAACTCGAGCCGTTCGTTCGACCGGCTCGCCGCGGCCGACGGCGCGCCACGCGATGCTGCCCGCCTGGGGCGGCCGCGGCCCTCGTGCGCAGCGGAGCGATGGGTCAGCGCCTCGCGCAGCAGCTCGGGGCGGGCGAACGGCCGGCCGAGCAGCGTCTCGATCCGCTGACGTGGTCCATCCTGGAGTGGCCCATCCTGGAGTGGCCCATCCTGGAGTGGCCCATCCTGGCGTGGCGCATCCTGGCGTGGCGCATCCTGGCGGGGCTCATCGGCCGCCTGCACGGCTAGCGCACCCATTCGAGGATGCGCTGCCAGCGTATCTCCTGCGGCCACTGCCAGATCTCCCACAGCGGATGCGTGGCATCGACCGAGAAGAAGATGAACTTGGCATGGCCGACCAGGTTCTGCATCGGCACGAAGCCGAGATCGTCAGACTCCGTGCCCATGAAGCGGCTGTCGGCGCTGTCGTCGCGGTTGTCGCCCATGGCGAAGAAGTAGCCGCTCGGCACGACGTAGTCGGGGGTGTTGTTGTACTGGCCCTCGCTGGTCAGCTTCATGATCTGGTGCGCGACCGGGCCGCGGCCGCCGCTGCCGGGGAGATGCTCCTCGTAGCGGCGACCCTGCATGCGGGTGCCGTTCTCGTCGGACGCCACCGTGTCGCCGAGGTCGTCGCGCGGCACCAGGGCGCCGTTGACGTAGAGCTCGCCGCCCTGCATGCGCACGTGGTCGCCGGGCAGGCCGACGATGCGCTTGATGTAGTCGATCGAGGTGTCCTGGGTGAAGCGGAACACCGCGACGTCGCCGCGATGCGGCGCGTGGCCGAGCACGCGCCCGTCGAACAGGTCCGGCGAGAGCGGCAGCGAGAAGCGCGAGTAGCCGTACTCGTACTTGGAGACGAACAGGTAGTCGCCGACCAGCAGCGTCGGGATCATCGATCCGGACGGGATGTTGAAGGATTCGAACAGGAAGGTGCGCACCACGATGGCGATCAGGCCGGCATAGACCAGGGTGCGCAGCAGCTCCCAGACGCCGGAGCGCGCACTCGCCGCCTTGCCGGCCCTCGTCCGCTTGCTGTCGGAAGACTTGCCGACCGTCATGGCTCGCCTCGGGTCATCGTGCTGCAATCCGGTTCATGAGCCGGTCGCGAACCGGGGATGGGTGCGGGAGGTCCGCAGGGCGGGCGGATCAAGCCGACCGGGCGAGGGCGTGTCAAGCGCGGGCTCAGGAGATCGACCGGCCATCCGGCAGCGCGGTGATGATGACCTGGGCGAACGCGTAGGGATGCTCGTCGCTGATGCTGACCAGCAGTGCCGGATGCATCCCCGCCGGCATCAGCGCGCGCAGGCGGAGCAGCGCCCCGCCGGTGAGCACCAGCGTCGGCTGGCCGCCCGGCAGGTTCACCACCCCCATGTCGGAGTGGAACACGCCGTGCGCGAAGCCGGTGCCGAGCGCCTTGGCGCAGGCCTCCTTGGCCGCCCAGCGCTTGGCGTAGGTCGCCGGCCGCAGCGCCCCGGCACGGCGCTCGGCGCGCGCCCGTTCCTCGGCGGTGAACACGCGGTGCAGGAAGCGCTCGCCGTGCTTGGCCATCACCTTCTCGATCCGCCTGATGTCGCACAGGTCGGAGCCGAGCCCGATCATCATGCCGCTCGGCCCCGCAGCGGGGCGGTCACGCCTTCGCCCGCTCCACCTGGGTGATGCCGCTGGCGCCGCGCAGCCCGGCGATCACGGTGGAGAGGTGGCGCAGGTCGCGCACCTCGACGTCGACCAGGATCTCCATGAAATCCAGCTGCCGATTGACGATCTTGAGGTTGACCACGGTGCCGTCATGCTTGGCCGCGGTGTTGGTCAGCGTCGCCAGGATCGAGGGCTCGTTGGCGGCGATCACGCTGACCCGCCCGACATGGCTCTCGCTGCTGGCGCCGCGGCTGATCGAGTCGTAGTCCCAGTCGACATCCATGAAGCGCTCTGGGGTCGCGGCGAAACTGTCGAGCGTCTGGCAGCCGGCGGTGTGCACGGTGATGCCCTTGCCTTGGGCCACGATGCCCAGGATCTTGTCGCCCGGCAGCGGATGGCAGCAGCCGGCGAAATGCACCGAGATGCCCGAGCCCAGCCCGACCAGCGCCATCCCGCCGGCGCCGTCGGCGGGCGCGCTGCGTCCATGCGGCGCGCGCGGCAGGCTCGGGATCATGCGCGGCGCCCCCGCGCCCGGGGGGCGCGGCGGGGGGGGCGGCGGGGACCCGGAGCGGGGGGGCCGGGTGGGGGTG
>CAXTOC010000354.1:0-2563 GCA_964245725.1 uncultured Acetobacteraceae bacterium
GCCCGTGGCAGGGTGGTGCCCCGCGTCCGGCGCCGGACGCCGTCCAGCTGCTGCCGTTCCAGGCCGATGGTGCCGTGCGCTACGACCGCCCGGACGTGCATGCCGGCGACCGTCCGTCGGGGGCGAGCTTCGCCTCGCGCTCCGCGGCGATGGGCTGTTCCGGCGCCGCCGGCACCGCGCATCCGCTGGCGACGCTGACCGCGATCGAGACGCTCAAGCGCGGCGGCTCGGCGGTGGACGCGGCGGTCGCGGCCAATGCCTGCCTGGGCTTTCTCGAGCCGACCAGTGCCGGGCTCGGCGGCGACTGCTACGCGATGCTGTGGGACCCGAAGCTGCGTCGCGTGGTCAGCCTCGCCGGCTCCGGCGCCTCGCCGCGCGGGCTCAGCCTGGAGACGGTGCGGTCGCGCGCCAGGGACGGCGTCATCCCCAAGCTCGGCGCGGTCAGCGTGTCGGTGCCCGGCGCGCTGGACGCCTGGTGGTCGCTGCACCGGCGCTACGGCAGGCTGCCGTGGAGCGAGCTGTTCACGCCCGCGATCGGCATGTGCGAGCGCGGCGTGCCGACGCCGCAGGTGATCGGCTACTACATCAAGCGCAACCTGCGCGCGTTCCTGCGGCCCGGCTCGGGGGTCGAGGAGACCGCGAACGCGATGCGCACCTATGCGCCCGGCGGGGTCGCGCCGAACGAGGGCGAGGTACGCCGCAACCCCGACCTCGCGCGCACCTACCGGATGATCGCCGCCGGCGGACGCGACGCGTTCTATGACGGCCCGATCGCCGACACCATCGAGGGCTATTTCCGCCGCATCGGCGGCTGGATGACGCGCGCCGACCTGCGCGCGCATCACTCCGAATGGGCCGACCCGCTGGTCACCAGCTACCGCGGCGTCGAGATCTACGGCATGGCGGCCAACACCCAGGGGCTGGCGACGCTGCAGATGCTCAACATTCTGGAGAACTTCGACCTGCGCGACGCGGGCTTCCAGTCGGCGCGCTCGATCCACCTGCAGGCGGAAGCCAAGCGGCTCGCCTACGAGGACCGTGCCCGCTACTACGCCGACCCTCACTTCGCCGCGATCCCGATCGAGTGGCTGAACTCCAAGCAGTACGCGGCGCAGCGCGCGAAGCTGATCCGGCCGGACCGCCTCCTCAGCCCGGTGCATCCCGGCGACGCGCCGAGCCACGGCGACACCACCTATTTCAGCGTCGCCGACGACAGCGGCATCATGGTCTCGATGATCCAGTCGAACTTCCGCGGCATGGGCTCCGGGCTGGTGGCGGACGGGCTGGGCTTCATGTTCCAGGACCGCGGCGAGCTGTTCTCGCTCGCCGACGGCCACCCCAACCTGTACCGGCCGGGCAAGCGGCCGTTCCAGACCATCATCCCCGGCTTCGCCACCCGCGGCGGCAAGCCGTGGATGGCGTTCGGGGTGATGGGCGGCGACATGCAGCCGATGGGGCAGACCCAGATCGTGGTCAACCGCGTCGATTACGGGCTCGACATCCAGGCTGCCGGCGATGCACCGCGCTGGCACCACGAGGGATCCTCGCAGAGCATGGGCGAGGACCTGCCCGGCCTGGGGCCGGACGGCCTGCTGCGCCTGGAGGCCGGCGTGCCGACGGCGGCGCGCGCGGCACTCACCGCGATCGGCTGGCGCATCGGCGCCTCCGACGGCGGCTTCGGCCGCTACGAGTGCATCGAGCACCGCGGCAGCGGCACGGGCCGCGTCTACGCCGCCGCCTCGGAAATGCGCGCCGACGGGGTGGCGCTGGCATACTGAGCGAACGCCTCGCCGGGTGACGGAGCGCGAGGACACGGCTTCGGCAGGCTCGTGCGACGCGGAGCCTTGACTCCCCCTCCGCCCGGCCTAGCGTCGTTGCGGAACAGGGGTGGACGTTGCTCTCACTCAGCGGGATCGAGAAACGGTTCGGCGGCGTGCGCGCGCTGCGCGGCGTCGACTTCGATCTGCAGGCGGGCGAGATCCACGTCCTGCTCGGCGAGAACGGCGCAGGCAAGAGCACGCTGATGAGCGTGATCTCCGGCGCGATTGCGCCCGACCAGGGCAGCATGCTCCTGGCGGGCCGCGAGGTTCGTTTCGCGAGCCCACGCGAGGCGCACGCGGCCGGGATCATCATGATCCCCCAAGAGCTCGACCTGGTGCCCGGGCTGAGCATCGCGGCCAACCTTTTCCTCGGCCACGAGCGCCTGACCGCCCGGCGTACGCTCGACGATGGGCGCATGATGCGCGAGGCGCACGCGCTGCTGCACCGCGCCGGGGTGGCGCTCGACCCGGCGCTGCGCGTCGCCTCGCTGCGCATGGGCGAGCGGCAGCTGGTGGCGATCGCCAAGGCGCTCGCCGCGGATGCGCGCATCCTGATCCTCGACGAGCCGACCGCCGCACTCTCGGCGACCGAGGCCGAGCACCTGTTCACCGTGGTGCGCGAGCTGCGCGGCCGCGGCGTCGGCATCATCTACATCTCGCACCGGCTGGAGGAGGTCGCGCGCATCGCCGACCGGGTGACGGTGATGCGCGAGGGCCGCACGGTGCTGAACGCCCATGCGACG
>CAXTOC010000355.1:0-2558 GCA_964245725.1 uncultured Acetobacteraceae bacterium
GTGCTCGGCCATCAGGCGGACGAGGTTGCCGCGGCGATGCGCGGCGACGGCCTGCACCCGGATGCGACCGGCCGGCAGGGGCGCCTGCGCCTGATCCGCGCGCCGGACCATGCGTCGGGCCTGTCCGCCAGCCTGCGCTGCGGCCTCGCCTTCGCCCGTGCGGGCGGGGCGCAAGCGGCGCTGGTCTGCCTCGGCGACATGCCGCTGGTGCGGACGGCGACGCTGGACCGGCTGATCGCGGCACTCGACGAGGACGAGCAGGCACTCGCCTGGGTGCCGACGCTGCGCGGCAGGCGCGGCAACCCCGTGCTCTGGCGCGGCACCCTGTTCGACGCCTTGCTGACGCTGTCCGGCGACCGAGGCGGCAGGGCGCTGCTGGCGTGCCACGCGGCGGGCGTGCGCGAGGTGGCGGTGGAGGATCCTGGCGTGCTCGAGGACTTCGACACGCCCGACCGGCTGAGGCGCTTCGCCCGCCTCGCACCAGAGGCCGCCCCGCGGCCGGCAGCGATTGACCCGCCTGCGGGCCTCGACCAGAAAATCAGCCGCACCCAGGAAGGACCGACGCCATGAGCAAGATCATCCGCACCGAGCCGAACCCCGTCATGTCGAAGGCGGTGGAGTATCACGGCTTCGTCTTCACCCAGGGCATGGTCGCGCGCGACCTGGACGGTGACGTGCGTGCGCAGACCCGCGACGTCCTGGATCAGCTCGACGTGCTGCTCGAGGAGCACGGCACCGACAAGACGCGGCTGCTGCAGGCGCAGATCTGGCTCAAGCATATCGGGGATCGCGAGACGCTGAACGCGCTCTGGTCGGACTGGCTGCCGTCGGGCGGCGCGCCCGCGCGGGCTTGCGTGCAGGCGGTCCTGGCGGATCCGCGCATGCTCGTCGAGATCATGCTGATCACGACGAAATGATCCTTCGCGCGCGGCGGCGGCTCGCGATGACCTTGGCAATTTTGCAACGTGTTGCCGATTTCGCGACGACCGCCGCGCGGCGATATCGCGACTCAGCGCATGTTCTTCTCATCTAACGCTCAGAGTCGCGAGAAAGAGCGGCTAACAGGAAACATGTCCTATAATCGGCCCCGCGACATGGGCCTGTTCGTGTTATTTAATCGAGCGGGGCGGAGAGCGGCGTCTTCATCTTGTCAGGGTTGCATCTGCGTTGCTACCAGCGCTTCACGACAGAGTGAGGCGATAGGTGATGCGGCGTATGAGGCTCACGGGATCGACTAGCGTAATCGTGGCCTTGATCGCCGCCTTCAGCCTCCACGCAGCACCGGGACACGCCAGCGCACAGCGTCACCATCGCGGGCACGCTGCCCGTCTGGCCTTCGCCTCGCGAGTGATACAGTGCGTCGCCTTCGCGCGCTCGGCATCCGACGTGGCGCTGCCGGGCAATGCGGTGAATTGGTGGCAGAACGCCGAAGGGGTCTACGCCCGCGGCACCGCGCCGGAGGTCGGCAGCGTGCTGAACTTCCGCGCCAACAGCCGCATGCGCCTCGGCCACGTCGCCGTGGTGACCCAGGTCGTCGATAGCCGCACCATCCAGATCGACCAGTCGCACTGGCACGCCAACGGGATCAGCCGGGACGTCTCGGTGATCGACGTGTCGCAGAACAACGACTGGAGCGCGGTGCGCGTCGCCATCGGCCGTGCCGGCACGTTCGGCAGCATCTATCCCACCTTCGGCTTCATCTACCCGCGTGCCGACCGCAGCGGGCGCATCGTGACGGCGCGCGGCGAGGCGGCGCCACGGCCGTTGGGCGATGTCGCGCCCATCGATCTGCGCGGCGGCGGCGGCCTGCGCGGCAGCGACCTGCGCGACGGCGAGTCGGAAGTCGCCGAAGCGCCGGCCACGGTTCCGGAGCTGGTCACCGACGACGCGCCCAACCGCAGCCTTCGCTAGCTGCCTCTCGACCACCGTCTCAGGGGCGCACGCCCCGGTGATACGGATGCCCGGCGGTGATCGATCGCGCACGGTAGAGCTGCTCGGCGAGCAACACCCGCGCCAGCATGTGCGGCCAGGTCAGCATCCCCAGCGAGAGGGTGCGGTCGGCCCGGCGCAGCACGGCCTGATCCAGCCCCTCGGCGCCGCCGATGACGAAGCAGAGCGGCTTCGACCGGCCGAGCCAGTCCTGCAGCAGCGCCGCCAGCTCCAGGCTGCCCGGCCGCTCGCCACCCTCGTCGAGTGCGATCAGGAACGGGTTCGACGGCAGGGCCGCCAGCAGCGACTGTGCCTCGCGCCGCCTGATCTCGCCCGCCGCACCCCGTGACTCGGCGAGCTCGGTGAGTTCCAGGGAGGGACGCAGCCGCCCGGCGTAGCGCTCGAACAGCTCCCGCTCGGGTCCCTGTTTCGCCCGCCCGATCGCGAGCAGCCGCAACGGCTCAGACCTGCGTCACGTCGCCGGGCTGCTCCTGCTCCGCCTCGGGGAGCTCGTCGAGCTCCGCGCCCCACATGCGCTCGAGCGCGTAGAGCGCGCGCGCCTCGCGCTTGAACAGGTGCACGATGACGTCGCCGGCATCGATCAGCACCCAGTCGCCGTTGACGAGGCC
>CAXTOC010000356.1:0-2520 GCA_964245725.1 uncultured Acetobacteraceae bacterium
GGCCTGGCGATCCCGGCTGCCACCCGGCCTGCGCGTCGGGCTGGCCTGGGCTGGCTCGGCGAGCTACCGCTTCGACCGGCTGCGCTCGATCGCCTTGCACGCCCTCGCACCGCTGGCACGCGTGGCCGGGGTGCAGTTCGTCTCGCTGCAGCAGGGGCCGGCGGCGGCGCAGGCTTCGGCGCTTCCCGATGGCATGGCGCTGACCGTGCCGGCGCCCGGCCCACGCGACCTCGCCGACACGGCGGCGCTGATCTTGGCCCTCGACCTGGTGATCAGCGTCGACACCGTGATCGCGCACCTGGCCGGAGCGCTCGGCGCCGAGACCTGGCTGCTGGACCGCTTCGGCGGCGACTGGCGCTGGGGCGAGGGCTTCCACGCCGGGCGCGACTGGTACCCGTCGCTGCGCCGCTTCGGCCAGGTCGCGGCGGGGGATTGGGGCTCGGTAATCGAGAGCTTGGCGGATGCGCTGTCGGCGCGCGTGCCCTCGACGTGAGCAAGACCCAGGGGCGCTGCCCCTGGACCCCGGCAAAGGCGGAGCCTTTGCGATCCGGTCGTCAGCGGACGGTGCCGACATCTTGACCCGCTACCGCTGGCTTCTGGATCCGCCTATCGCAGCGAGAGCGCCAGGACGATGGCGACGACAAGCAGGCCGCACAGGACGTACGAGAGCAACTGCTGCGGACTGAATCCGAGGGGACGTTCTGTGGCCTCCTGGAATTCCGGATCATACCAGGCGGTACCGGGAAACAACGGCGCGAGGACCATCGTCACCCAGTAGACAGATGCGGCGGCAGTGCCGACTAAAAACAGCGGAAGCGTCAGCGGACGAAAGCCAAACAGCACCACGAGGGCGATCGAACCGTTGACGATACCCATCAGCATCGTCTGCCCGTTATGGAACTTGGCGTGCGGTGGCCATGCAGGATTATAGAGATGCTGCCGCGCAGTAGACGGCACGATGCCGTCAGCGACCCAGCCACCAAAACCGTAGATGGAAACGAAAGCAACGATATATTTTGCGATATCCACTGGACACACCTTTCCTGTTGGTCGGAAAGGACGCACTGGTAGTTAGCCGCTTTCGGCGGCCACCATGTACGAGCGCGAGGCCACCCGGACTACCGACCGGGATGTGACTTTCACACGTCCGAGATCGTCATTCAGCCACGACGCTTGGGGAGTCAAGGCGGAACGAGCGTTTGCCGTCACTCGACCTAGAGCACCATCCGATCGGACGGAGCCGTCTGATCGGATCATGCTCTGGAGTCGCAGCGGCTCTGGAGTCGCAGCGAAGGACAGATCAAGAACCTGACGCATGTCGGCATCTCGTCCCCCGACGCTCACACCCGCTCGTCATTCGCCGCCGTGATGCACCGCGATCAGCTCGATCCTGAAGCTCAGCGGCGCGTTCGGCGGGATCGGGCCCTGGCCCTTGGCGCCGTAGCCCAGCCGGCTCGGGATGTAGAGCATCCAGACATCGCCCGGGCGCATCAGCCTCAGGCCCTCCATCCAGCCCGGGATCAGCCCCTCGAACGGCAGACGCGCCATGCCGCCCTGCTGCTCGGTGCTGTCGAAGGTCGCACCGTCCGACAGCTTGCCCTCGTAGTTCAGCACCAGCTGGTCGCCCGGCGCGGGCGGCGTGCCGTGTGGATCGCCGGACTGCAGCACCTTGTACTCCAGGCCCGAGGGCAGCGTCCTGACCCCGGGCTGCGCCGCCATGCGCCGCATGAACTCCGCATCCTCGTCGCCGGCCGCCCCCGCGTGCGCGGGCGCAGCCATCGCCAGGATCGCGAGCAGCATCGCGAAGCGCAGCTGCCGCGCGGCGCGGCGGCGGATCGGCGGACGGGGCATCGGACGGCTCTCGTGCGGCACGGGGCCGAGGCGATACCACTCGGGCCGGCGATGGTCCAGGATACGCCTAGCTGCGGCGGGGCGGCGGCTCGACGTACTGCGCCAGGCGCGACGCGAGCGCGTCGCCCGAAGCGGTCGCCGACAGCGGCGCCAGGTAGCGGCCGTCCGGTCCCATCAGCAGCAGCACGGAAGTGTGGTCGATGGTGTAGCCGCCCGCCTCGGCAGCGAGCGGGCGGGTGACCGCGACCACCCGGAACTCCCGCTCGACGTCGCGGATCTGCGCGGCGGTTCCGGTCAGGCCAATGACCCGCGCCCCGAAGCTCGCGGCGAACTGCCCGACCACCCGGCTCGTGTCGTGCGTCGGGTCGATGGTGATGAAGATCGGCTGCACCCGCTCGGCGCGCGCCCCGAGCCGGCGCATCGCGTCGGCGACTGCGCTCAGCGTCGTCGGGCAGACGTCGGGGCAGGAGGCGTAGCCGAAATAGATCAGCAGGTAGCGGCCACGCAGGTCGCGGTCGCTCACCCTGCGGCCGTCGCCGTCGGTCAGGGTCCAGGAGCCGCCCACCGCATCGGGACCGGGCGGCGGCGCGCCGCCCAGCAGCCGCAGCAGGCCGGCGCTGAGCGACAGCAGCGGCACCGCCACGGCGCCGATCCGCAGCATGTCCGACC
>CAXTOC010000357.1:0-2519 GCA_964245725.1 uncultured Acetobacteraceae bacterium
GATGGCGGCAGCCGCGACGGCTCGGTGGCGATCGCCCGCGCCGGCGGGCTGCGCGTGCTCGAGACCCCGGCCGCCGGCCGCGCCGCGCAGATCAACCGTGCGGTGTCGCAGGCGAGCGCGTCGATCATCTGCATCCTGCACGCCGACACGCTGCTGCCCGACGACGCGGTGGCGGTGATGCGCCGCGTGCTGGCCGACCCGCGCACCGTGCTGGCAGGCTTCACCCCGCTGCTCAGCGGGCCGGACAGGGTGCGGTGGGGCACCAGCTTCCACAACTGGATCAAGACCTGGTACGCGCCGCTGCTGTTCCGGCCGCTGCTGTTCCTGCGCGGCGCCCGGCTGCTGTTCGGCGACCACGCGATGTTCTTCCGGCGCGACGAGTTCCTGGCCGTCGGCGGCTGCGACGAGCGCATGCTGGTGATGGAGGAGGCGGACCTTTGCATCCGGTTCTGCCGGCTGGGCCGCACCCGGCTGGTCAACCGCGTGGTGATCACCTCGGACCGGCGGATCGCCGCCTGGGGCGCGCTGCGGGCGAACTGGATCTACCTCACGGTGGGCGCGCGCTGGGCGCTGGGCCGGCGGCGACGGCTGGAGGCGTCCTATCCGGAGGTGCGCTGAGCCGCGGCCGGCCGGCCTCAGGCCGCCTTGAGGTAGCCGGTGGCGATGCAGCGATCCAGCAGGCGGCGCAGGAAGGCGATGTCGGTGGGAGGGCAGGGGCAGCCGCCCAGCACGCGCAGGCCGTCGTCGGCGAAGCGCGGATCGCGCTGCAGGTAGCTCGCGTAGTGCGCGGTGACCTGGCGATGCACCACCTGGCCGCGCGCCGTCAGCAGGCCCGGGTCGAACGTCTCGGGCGACATCAGCTGCGGGCTGAAGAAGTGCGGATACTGCGTGCTGAGGCCGGTCAGCGTCGACACCGCGACCGGCGCGCCGGACACCAGGTGTATGTTCTGCCCCGCCGCCTGCCCCATGTGCTCGGCCAGGTACAGCAGCCCGGCGGTGACGTGATCGATCGGCACCAGGTCGAGGCTGGCGCCGGGAACCGCCGGCAGCGTCCGCACCCGTCCCTCCGCCACCAGACGGATCAGCGCGTAGACGCCGTCCAGCCGGTTGATCATGCCGTCCGCGTAGGCGCCGACGACGATCGAGGGACGTGCGATGACCGCCAGCAGGCCCTGCTCGCGCGCCTGCTCCACCAGCGCCTCGGCCGCCGCCTTGCTCGCCTCGTAGCCGTTGGTGAAGGCGCCGGCGCCGGGTCGGTCCTGCTCGGCCACCGGGCCGGACACCGCGCCGCATACGTAGGCGGTGCTGACGTGCAGCAGCGGCACCGACCGCGCCCCACCGGTCGCGAGGCTCAGGATCTGCCGGGTGCCCTCGACGTTGACCGCCCGCAGCAGGGCCGGATCGGCGTCGAACGCGGTCACCGCCGCGAGGTGCACGATCAGGTCGAGCCCGTCGCGCAGCGCCTCGTACGGCGACGCCTCCAGCCCCAGCCGCGGCTGGCGCATGTCGCCGCGCAGCAGTCTGACCGCGCCGGCTCGCGGCGGTTCGTCGGGCGCCAGCAGCGGCACCGCGCGACCGTCGTTGCGCTGCACGTCGCGGTCGCGATGCACCAGCGCGGTGACGTGATGGCCGTGCTCGGCGAGCAGCCCGGCCAGTTCGCCGCCGATCAGGCCGGCGGCCCCGGTGAGGAAGATGCGCATGGCGGACCTAGGACGGCTTGCGCTCGAGGATCGCGTCGCGGTGCCGGCCGCACGGGGTCCCGGCGATGCGGATGGCTCGACGGATCGCGCGCACCTCACCGCCGTTTGCAGGGAGCCTACATATCGCTGCACGCATCCCGCGAGTTGCGGTCGGGGGTCGTCGGAGAGGCGCGTGCGAGGAAAAGCCATGCGATCTACTCATGAGGTGATCGTGATCGGCGCCGGCGCCGCCGGCCTCACCGCCGCGGCGGGCTGTGCCCGGCTCGGCCTGCGCACGGCGCTGGTCGAGCGCGACCGCATGGGCGGCGACTGTCTGCATACCGGCTGCGTGCCGTCCAAGGGGCTGCTCGCCGTCGCCCGTCGCGCCCAGGCCAGCCGCGAAGGCGCCCGCTACGGCATCGCCACGGGGCCGCCGGCGATCGACTGGGACGGGGTGCGCGCCCACCTGGCCGCCGCCATCGCCGCCATCGCGCCGCACGATTCAGAGGCGCGCTTCCGCGACTGGGGCGTGGAGGTGATACGCGGCGAGGCGCGCTTCGTCGGATGCTGCGCGGTCGCGGTCGGCGAGCGCGTGCTGCGCGCGCCGCGGCTGGTGATCGCCACCGGCTCGCGTCCGCGCCTGCCGGCGATCGACGGTTTGTCGTCGGTGCCGTTCCTGACCAACGAGACGCTGTTCGACCTGCGCGAGCTGCCGCGCCACCTGCTCGTGCTGGGCGGCGGCTGCGTCGGCGTGGAGATGGCCCAGGCGTTCCGGCGGCTGAGTGCCGCGGTGACGCTGGTGGAGCAGGGCGTGCGCGGCTCGCGGCTGCCCGATCTCGC
>CAXTOC010000358.1:0-329 GCA_964245725.1 uncultured Acetobacteraceae bacterium
CCGCGAACAGCGCGCGCAGCAGCCGCGCCGCGTCTCGCCGCGAGGTGATCGTCAGGATCGGATGGGCGCCGAGGATGCCGGCGATGGTGCGTGCGGCCGCCGCCGGCAGCACCGTCGCGGGCCACGGCTCGCGGGTCACATGCTCCAGCCATGCGAAGGCGGGGGCGAGCGGCAGGGCGGTCGGGTCCGCCGGGGTACGCGGGCGGCCACCCACCTCGCCGACCTCGCGCAGCAGCGTCGCGATCAGGCAGACGAGCAGCAGCTCCTGCACCGTCACCGGATCGCCGAACCGAAGTTCCAGCGCCGCGCGGCAGGCGGGGAGCAGGGCC
>CAXTOC010000358.1:339-2499 GCA_964245725.1 uncultured Acetobacteraceae bacterium
GCGCGGCGCCGTCGTCCGCCGGTTCGGCGTCGACGCATGGGCCTGGAGCGTCGTGGGCGATGGCGGCTTGCAACCGTCGGTCCCCTTCCGCACTGAAGTTAGGCCGGTCGGGCGGGGGCCGTCAACGTGCGTTCAATAGCCGCTCCTGAGCGCCGCCATCAGCCGCTGGACCAGTCCCGACGGCGACATGCGCGAGACGATCTGGGCCTGGCTCGCCTGGCGGAGGTCGATCGGGTTGGAGGCGGCGAACAGCACGAGGCCTGCGAGCGTGGCGAAGCCCATCCCACTGTGCGCATCCGGCAGGCCGATCAGGCCGCGCGGGCGGCCGATGCGGACGGTGCGGCCGAGCACGCCCTGGGCATAGTCGGCAATGCCCTTCAGCTCCGCGCCGCCGCCGGTCAGCACCAGCCGCCGCGCGGTGGGGCCGGTAAAGCCCAACGCCTTCAAGGCTTCCTCCACCGCGCTGAACCACACCTCCAGCCGCTGGCGGATCACGCCGATCAGCTGCGCACGGCTGATGCGGAGCGGCTCGGCCCCGTCCGCCTCGCCGGGCGCGGCGGCGACGTCGATCGTCTCGTGGTTGTCGCGGGGGCTGGTCTGGGCCGAGCCGTGATAGCATTTCAGCCGCTCGGCCGGGGCGCGCCGGGTGCCGAAGGCGGAGGCGATGTCGTCGGTGATCTCGGCGGCGCCGAGCGGCAGGCTGGCGAGGCCCACCAGCAGCCCGCCCGCGAACAGCGAGACGTTGGTGACGCCGGCGCCGAGCTCGACCAGCGCCACGCCGAGCTCGCGCTCCTCCTCGGTCAGGCACGACATGGCGGTGGCGATCGGCGAGGCGACGATCGAATTGACCGCGAGGTGGGCCGAGCGGACGCAGAGGTCGAGGTTGCGGACCGGCGCGGTGTCGGCCGAGACGACGTGGATGTCGACGCCCAGCTTCTCGGCGTGGAGCCCGTGCGGGGTGCGCACGCCCTTGAGGCCGTCGAGCGTGTAGAGCGTCGGCTGGGCGTGGAGCACCATCCGCCCCTCCGGATCGATCGAGCGGCGCCCCGCCTCCAGCAGCGCCTCCACGTCCTGCTCGGCGATGCGCTGGCCGCCGAGATCGACCTCGACCGAGGCGACGTTGGAGTAGAGCCCGCCCGCCGAGAAACTGACCCACACCTCGTCGATGGTGGCGCGCGCCACCCGCTCGGCCTGCTCGACCGCCTCGCGCACCGCATGCTCGGTCCGCTCCATGTCGGCGACGAGGCCGTGCTTCACGCCCCGGCTCTCGCGCTGGCCGGTGCCCAGCACCTGCAGCCCGCCCTCGGTCGGCTGCGCGATCAGCGCCGCCACCTTGGAGGAGCCGACGTCGATCGCGGTGATCAGCCCTTCGCTGCGCGGCGGTGCCATGCCTGTCCTCCTCCCTCGCTCACGTCTGCGTCGCCCCGGCCGCATCCACCGGCGGCACGGCCGCGGGCGCCGGATCCTCGATCCGCGCCCCCGGCTCGCCCGAAGTGCGCACGACGAGCTGGCCGGGGTTGCGCATGTCGAAATGAACGTAGCCGCGGCCGAGCAGCCGCTCCGCCGCGTCCTTGCGCGCGAAGGAGGCCAGCGCGGTGCGTGCCGGGCCGTCGCCCTCCGGCAGCGCCAGCGTCTCGCCCGACTGGAAGCGCAGGTCCCACCGCCGGCCACCGATCCAGGTGGCGTCGGCGATTTCGGGGCGGAGCCGCGGCTGTGTGTCGATCAGCGCGCGCAGCCCGCCGACCTCGGCCTCGACGCCCTCGCCCAGCACGATCGGCAGCTGCACCGGCAAGGTGCGCGGGTCCGCGGCGGCCAGCACATGGCCGCCATCATCGATCAGCGACAGGCGGTAGTTGCGCTGGAGGATGGCGGCGGGGGTGCGCTCGACGATCTCTACCGCCAGCGTATCCGGCAGCCGGCGCGAGACGCGCGCGTCGGCGATCCAGCCGAGCGCCAGCAGGCGGCGGCGGATGTCGCCCAGGTCTACGAGCGGCATGTCCTGCCCGCGCGCATCCATCACGATCGCATAGACCGCGTCGCGGTTGACCCGCATGCGGCCCGTGATCTGCACGTTGCGGACGACGAAGCCCATCCGGCCGAGCGCGTGCGCCGCCGCCATCCCGCCCATCTGCGGCAGCGCCATCGCGACCAGCCCGGCGA
>CAXTOC010000359.1:0-2498 GCA_964245725.1 uncultured Acetobacteraceae bacterium
CGGCGAGGCGCAGGGTGAGCAGCAGCGGCGCCAGCCCGCGTTCGTGCCCGCGCGCGGCACCCTCGGACGGCTCCTCGGTCGGTTGCGTGGCCATGGCCCCCATGCTAGACGCGCCCATCTCAAGTGCCGTCGAAGTGGCGCGATAATCCACCGGAAAAGATGGAAACGCCGAGCGTGGTTGAAGGCGCAGCAGAAGGCGGGGCCCCGACCACGATCCAATCCGGCGCGACGCGGACCGGCGGGCTGCCCGGCCGCTACGCCCTGGCCTTGTACGAGCTTGCCGACGAGCAGCGCAACCTCGACGAAGTGGTGGACCAGGCCGCCTCGCTCGGCCGGCTGATCGACCAGAGCCCGCCGTTGCGCGCGATGCTGTCCGACCCGACGCTCGACGTGGCGCAGTCGCGCGGCGCCGTGCTGGCGGTGCTGGACGGCCAGGGCTTCGGCGCCACCATGCGACATTTCGTCGGCGTGATCGCCAACAACCGCAGGCTCGCCACATTGGGCGGCATCCTCGCCGCCTTCGGCGCCCTGGTCGCCGCGCGGCGCGGCATCACCGTCGCCGAGGTGTCCAGCGCCCATGCCCTGACAGACCTGCAGCGCACCCAGCTTCGCGCCCGCCTGACCGAGGCCGGCTATGGCCGGGTGGACATACACGAGAGCGTCGACGCCGCCCTGCTCGGCGGCCTGGTGGTGCGCGTCGGCGCCCGCCTGTACGACGCGAGCCTGCGCTCGCGCCTCGCCCGCCTGCACCACGCCATGAAGGGAGCCGCGTGATGGAGATCCGTCCCGCCGAGATTTCGGACATCCTCAAGCAGCAGATCGCCTCCTTCGACAGCGAGTCCGACATCTCCGAGACCGGCACCGTGCTCAGCGTCGGCGACGGCATCGCCCGCGTCTGGGGCCTGCAGAACGTGATGGCGGGCGAGATGGTGCTGTTCCCGGGATCCGAGCTGCGCGGCATGGCGCTGAACCTGGAGACCGACAATGTCGGCATCGTGGTGTTCGGCAACGACCGCGTCATACGCGAGGGTGACACCGTCTCGCGCACCGGCAGCGTCGTCGACGTGCCGGTCGGGCGCGGCCTGCTCGGGCGCGTGGTCGACGGGCTCGGCGAGCCGATCGACGGCAAGGGTCCGCTCGCAGACGTCGAGCGGCGCCTGGTCGAGGTCAAGGCACCCGGCATCATGCCGCGCCAGTCGGTGTTCGAGCCGATGCAGACCGGCATCAAGGCGATCGACAGCCTGGTGCCGATCGGACGTGGCCAGCGCGAGCTGATCATCGGCGACCGCCAGACCGGCAAGACCAGCATCGTCACCGACACCATCATCGGCCAGAAGACCATCAACGCGCTCGGCGACGACAAGAAGTCGCTCTACTGCATCTACGTCGCGATCGGCCAGAAGCGCTCCACGGTGGCGCAGATCGTGCGCACGCTGGAGGAGAACGGCGCGATGGACTATTCCATCGTGGTCGCCGCCACCGCGTCCGATCCGGCGCCGATGCAGTACCTCGCCCCCTACACCGGCTGCGCCATGGGCGAGTTCTTCCGCGACAACGGCATGCACGCGCTGATCGCCTATGACGACCTGTCCAAGCACGCGGTGGCCTACCGGCAGATGTCGCTGCTGCTGCGGCGGCCGCCGGCGCGCGAGGCCTATCCGGGCGACGTGTTCTACCTGCATTCGCGCCTGCTCGAGCGTGCCGCCAAGATGTCGGACGAGTTCGGCGGCGGCTCGCTGACCGCGTTGCCGGTGATCGAGACGCAGGCCGGCGACGTCTCGGCGTACATCCCGACCAACGTGATCTCGATCACCGATGGCCAGATCTTCCTGGAGACCGAGCTGTTCTTCCGCGGCATACGCCCGGCGGTCAATGTCGGCGGCTCGGTGTCGCGCGTCGGCTCGGCGGCACAGATCAAGGCGATGAAGCAGGTCGCGGGCAAGATCAAGCTGGAGCTGGCACAGTATCGCGAGATGGCCGCGTTCTCGCAGTTCTCCTCGGATCTCGACGCCAGCACGCAGCAGCAGCTCGCCCGCGGCGCGCGCCTGACCGAGCTGCTCAAGCAGCCGCAGAACACGCCCTATCCGGTCGAGGAGCAGGTGGCGGTGCTGTTCGCCGGCACGCGCGGCTTCACCGACAAGGTGCCGGTGGAGAAGATCGTGGCCTACGAGCGCGCCATGCTCTCGGAGCTGCGCAGCCAGGGGGGCGAGATCCTGGGCGCGATCCGCGACCAGCGCGAGGTCAAGAAGGAAACCGACGAGAAGCTCACCCGCTTCCTCACCGACTTCACCAAGCGCTTCTCGCAGGACTGATCGCATGCCTTCGCTGAAGGAGCTGCGCGGCCGCATCACCAGCGTCAAGTCGACGCGCAAGATCACGTCGGCGATGAAGATGGTGGCGGCATCCAAGCTGCGCCGCGCGCAGGCCCGCGCCGAGGCGGCGCGCCCGTACGCGGAGGCGATGCAGCGCATGCTCGCGGCCCTCGCCCGCTCCTATGC
>CAXTOC010000360.1:0-2486 GCA_964245725.1 uncultured Acetobacteraceae bacterium
GGACGGACGCTGGGCCGCGCTGCTGGCGCGGCGCGGCGTGGCGCTCGCGCCGTTCCGGCCGGCCAACTGCGGCGTGCGCATCGCGTGGTCGGAGGGCTTCGCCGCGCGTTTCGCTGGACTGCCGCTGAAGAACCTGTCGCTCCGCCACGTGGATCAGCTGTGCCGCGGCGACGTGATGCTGACTGGCCGCGGCCTGGAGGGCGGCGCGCTGTACCCGCTCTCGGCGGGATTGCGCGACGGCTTCGAGGCCGGCGGCGAGGTGACGCTGCGGCTCGATCTGCGTCCGGATCAGGAACATGCTGCCCTGATCGGCCGGCTCTCGCGGGTGCGCGGCGGGGAGAGCCTGTCGAACCGGCTGCGCAAGGCGCTGGCGCTGCCACCGGAAGCCATCGGCCTGCTGCGCGAGGCGGCGGGGCCGGCCCTGCCGTCCGACCCGGTCGCGCTGGCGACGCTGGTCAAGTCGCTGCGCCTGCGGGTGACCGGCCTGGATGATCTCGACCGCGCCATCTCCACCGCCGGCGGCATCCGCCGCGAGGCGGTCGATGAACGCTTCATGCTGCGTGCGCTGCCCGGGGTGTTCGCGGCGGGCGAGATGCTGGACTGGGAGGCGCCGACCGGCGGCTACCTGCTGCAGGCCAGCATCGCCACCGGCCGCGCGGCGGCTGCGGGCATGCTCGACTGGCTGGGTCGCGAGGCTCAGCGGACGACGATCCCCTCGTCGGCGATCAGTTGCGGCCGCCGTTCGCCTTGATGACCTGGCCGCTGACCCAGCCGCCGTCGGCGCCGGCGAGGAAGGCCACGACGCCCGCGACGTCGTCCGGTCCGCCGAGCCGGCCGAGCGGGATCTCTGCGGTGACGCGCCGGATCATTTCCTCCGACCTGCCGCCGAGGAACAACGCGGTGGCGACCGGTCCCGGAGCCACCGCGTTGACGGTGACGCCGCGCGGGCCGAGCTCCTTGGCCAGCACGCGCGTCATCGCCTCCACCGCCGCCTTCGTCGCCGCGTATACGCCGTGCGCGGGCAGGTAGGTGCCGACGATGCTGGTCGACAGGTTGATGATGCGGCCGCCATCCCGCACCCGCCTGGCACCCTCGCGCATGCCGTTGAAGGTGCCGGTGAGGTTGATCGCAAGCTGCCGCTGGTAGTCGGCGTCCGAGACGTCGGCCAGCGGCGACACGCTGAGGACGCCGGCGTTGTTGACCAGCACGTCGACCGGTCCGTACCGGCCCTCTGCCGCGTCAAACAGTGCCTTGACCTCCGACGGATCCGCGACGTCGGCGCGGGCCGCCATGGCCCGTCCGCCTGCCTCCTCGATCGCCGCGACCACCTGCCGCGCCGCGTCGGCACTCGATGAGTAGTTGACGATCACGCGCAGGCCGTCGGCGGCGAGTCGTCTGGCCAGAGCCGCGCCGATGCCCCTCGACGCGCCGGTCACGATCGCCGTTCGGCCCTCGTCAGTCATGTGCCGTCATCCTTGTGCTTCTCGAAAGTGGGCGTGAGCTGGGTGCGGGCCAGCCCGTGACGGCGCGCGGCGGCAAAGCCGAAGCATGAAGATGGTGACCGCCGGGTGTCGCTTCTTGATCGTGGTCGATCCGGGCAAGATGCGAGCGAAAGCTCGGATCGGCCACTCGCAATCTCCGCTGTGCCCGGCACCGCTTCTTCGCAGCGCCGACGTCCAAGGAGGAGGCCGAAACAGGTGCGCCCGCTCGAGACCGTGAGGGCGATCATCGAGGCCGCGGCTCGCATCCTGGAGGGCGAGGGCCGGACGGCTTCTCGACCAAGGCGGTGGCCGTTCGGGCCGGTGTCAGCATCGGATCGCTCTACCAATACCTTCCCGACAAGGAGGCGCTGCTCGGCTCGCTGATCGCCCGGGATACCTCGCTGCTGCTCGACGACGCCGGGGCGGCCGCGGCGGAACCCTCGGGCGAGGCGGGGCTGTCGACACTGCTCCGGGCGGCGATCGCGCACCAGTTCCGCCGACCGGCACTCGCGCGGCTGCTCGATCTCGAGGAGGCGCGCCTGCCGCTGGACGCCGATACGCAGCGGGTCGGCGGGGCCGCTTCCTGGCGCTTGTCTCCAGGGTGCTGAAGCGCCCGGGCCTGCCGCGGCAGGCCGATCTCGACATGGCCGCGCAGGACGTGATGGCGATCATCAAGGGCATGGTCGACACGGCCGGCGTGCACGGCGAGACCGACCGATGCCGACTGGCCGGTCGAACGCGACGCGCCGTCGCCGGCCATCTCGGGGATCAGCTTCGGGAGATCAGCCTCGAGATCCAGTGCTGCTGCCGGCTCAGCGCCTCCACCAGCCGGTGCGGCGGACGGGCGGGGCGTCCTGGGCGTCGATCAGGATCGGCTGCACCACGTTGCCGGGACGCTCCTCGGCGCCTGCGAGCGGCTCCGCCTCGGCTGCCGACAGCTCCGGTTCGGGCGCGGTGGGCTGCGCGTGCGCCTCGGGCACGACCGCGTCGGCGACCGGCTCCGCC
>CAXTOC010000361.1:0-2483 GCA_964245725.1 uncultured Acetobacteraceae bacterium
GCCGCGCGTGCCGCCCCTGGAGCGTGCCACCTAGCGCATCTCCTCGTGCCAGACCTGGCCGTCCGCCTCGATCAGCCGACGCGCGGCGTCGGGTCCCCAGGTTCCCGCGGCGTAGTGGTGCAGCGTGCCGGGCTGGCGGCTCCACGCCTCCAGGATCGGCTCGACCCAGCTCCAGGCGGTCTCGACCTCGTCGCGACGCATGAACAGCACCGGATCGCCGCGCACCGTGTCCATCAGCAGCCGCTCGTAGGCGTCGGGGTAGCGTGTCGCGAACGCCTTCTCGAACGAGATGTCGATGTCGGCCGGGCGCAGCACCATGCCGTCGGGCCCGGGATCCTTGCTCATGATCGAGAGCTGTATCCCCTCCTCGGGCTGCAGCCGGATGGTCAGCCGGTTGGCCTGCAGCTTGGAGGGGAAGATCGACCACGGCGTCTCCTTGAACTGCACCACGATCTCGCTGAGCTTCGAGGGCAGCCGCTTGCCCGAGCGCAGGTAGAACGGCACCTTGCCCCAGCGCCAGCTGTGCACCTCGGCCTTCAGTGCGACGAAGGTCTCGGTCTCGCTCTGCCGGCCCTCGCCGAGCTCCTCCAGGTAGCCGGGCACGATCGCGTCGCCGATGCGGCCGCGCCCGTACTGGCCGCGGATCGCCACCCGTGCCGCGTCCTCGACCCGGATCGGCTTGAGTGCGCGCAGCACCTTGAGCTTCTCGTTGCGCACGCTGTCGGCCTCCAGCGATCCGGGCGGCTCCATCGCCACCAGGCACATCACCTGCAGCAGGTGGTTCTGGATCATGTCGCGCAACGCGCCGGAGTTGTCGTAGTAGTCGCCGCGACCCTCGACGCCCACGGTCTCGGCCGCGGTGATCTGCACGTGGTCGATCGCATCCGCGCTCCAGATCCGCTCGAACACCGGGTTGGCGAAGCGCAGCGCGATCAGGTTCTGCACCGTCTCCTTGCCCAGGTAGTGGTCGATGCGGAAGACCTGCTTCTCGGCGAACACCTCGCCCACCTCGTCGTTGATCCGGCGCGCCGAGGCGAGATCGTGGCCGATCGGCTTCTCCAGCACGACCCGCGAGCGCGGCGTGACCAGGCCGTGGGCGGCGAGGTTCTGGCAGATCCTGCCGTACAGGCCGGGCGAGGTGGCGAGGTAGAACACGCGCACCCGCTCGGAGTCGGCGGGCTCGAACAGCCCGGTGAGGTTGTCCCAGCTGCTCTCGCTCTCGGCCCCGTTGACGCTGGCGTAGCGGATCCGCCCGAGGAACTCCCGCATGACGTCCGGCTTGCGGTCGGCATCCTTGACGAAGCGGGTCAGCGCCTTCTCGGCGCGCTCGCGGAACTCGTCGTCGGAGAGCTTCGAGCGCGCGGCGCCGATGAGCCGCGCCTGCCCCGGCATCTGCCCCTCGCAGAACCGGTAGTACAGCGACGGCAGCAGCTTGCGCATGGTCAGGTCGCCGGTGGCGCCGAAGACGACGTAGTCGAACGGCTGCACCGGGCTGTTCGTCGTTGACATGGGCGGCACTCTCCAGGAGTTCGGGCGGTCGGGGGACCAACGCAGGATTGGGCTTCGCACCTGGCGCCGCAAGAGCCTGGCCGCGGCGACCCGGTCGTGACGGCGCGCCGGGCGACGCGAGGGCGCCGCGCCGTGCCACATTGACCCGTGGCGACGGGACTTGGTAAGCCCGCCACCGATGGCGGCGAGGAAGCAACGATGACGCTGGACACCACCGAGCGGCCGGGCGCCCGCGTCCCCGCGCAGGCTTCGGCGCAGACGGCGGCGGAGGATCGCGCCGCCACCGGCGGCATCGCCGCCGACCGGCTGCGCAGCATCATCGAGCGCATCGAGCGGCTGGAGGAAGAGCGCAAGGCGCTGGGCAGCGACATCAAGGACATCTTTGCCGAGGCCAAGTCGGCAGGCTTCGACGTCAAGGTGGTGCGCCAGATCATCCGCATACGCCGGCAGGAGCCGGCGGACGTGGAGGAGCAGGAGGCGCTGCTCGACGTCTATCGCCGCGCGCTCGGCATGTAGGCATGCCGCCGGGCGGACACGCATGAACCTCCCCGCGATCCTGCCGGCCTGGGTGCCCGCCTGGGTGCCCCCGTGGGCGCAGCTGGTGCTGCTGGCGCTGGCCCTGCTGCTCGCCTTCGCCCTGCTGATGATGCCGTTCGCGCTGCTCGGGCAGCGCGGGCGGTTCGATTTGCTGGAAGCGCAGCTCGACGACATCCATGCCGAGCTGCGCATGCTGTCGCTGCGCCTGCCGGACGCGGAGCCGCAGCGCCTAGTCCGGCCGTCGGCGGACGAGGCGGCCGCGCGACGGCCGCAGCGCCGCGACGACACGGGGGGACGCGACCGGAGCGAGCCGAAGCTGCGCTGGCCGCCGGCCCCAGGACGATAGAGCGCATGATGCACCTGCCGTGGGCATGCACAGGACGCCGCTGGAACGATGATCCCGAGCAAGGGGCCTTGCCCCTAGACCCCATCAGAGG
>CAXTOC010000362.1:0-2482 GCA_964245725.1 uncultured Acetobacteraceae bacterium
AAGCCGGCGACGGCCAGCGCCTCGCCCGTGCCTGGGAAGTGCTCGAAGGCACCGGGCGCGGTCTCGCGCACTGGCGCCGGCACCGCCAGCTGCCGGCGGCGCCGGCGCGCTTCAGCGCATTACTGCTGGCGCCGCCGCGCGCCTCGCTGCGCGTCGCGATCGCGGCGCGCTTCGCCCTCATGCTGGAGGAGGGCGCGCTCGAGGAGGTGGAGGCGCTGCTGTCGCTCGGCCTGTCGCCGGCGCTGCCGGCGATGCGCGCGCACGGCGTGCCGGAACTGGCCGCCCACCTGCGCGGCGGCATCAGCCTGCAGACGGCGAGTGCCCGCGCCATCCTGGCCCAGGGCCGATACACCAAGCGGCAGGCGACCTGGTTTGCCCACCATCCGCTGGCGCCGGCCGCGCGCACCGACATAATCTGCTCAAGCATAGCTGGTATGACGACATCTTCGGAAAGGAGTTGGGCGGAAATCATCTCTCTTGTTCAGCGATGCGTTGACGATGCGGGCGCGGGGCGGCGATCAGGCGCGCACCTCGCGCGCCGGCTGACCGCAGGCGCGCGTCTGCGCGCCCGGCCGGGTTCGCTCGAAGCGGAGCAGGACATGAACGCGACGACCGACCTTTCCGAGCGCCAGGCGCGCCATGGCAGCCGCAGCGATGCGGCCCCGGTGCTGAACGGGGCCGAGGTGCTGCTTCGCGTGCTGCAGGAGCAGGGGGTCGAGGTGGTGTTCGGCTACCCCGGTGGTGCCGTGCTGCCGATCTACGACGCGCTGTTCAGGCAGGATCGGATCCGCCACATCCTGGTGCGCCACGAGCAGGCCGCGGTGCACGCCGCCGAGGGCTATGCGCGTTCCACCGGGCGCGTCGGCGTGGTGCTGGTCACCAGCGGCCCGGGTGCGACCAATGCGGTCACCGGCCTGGTCGACGCGCTGATGGACAGCGTGCCGGTGGTCTGCCTGACCGGCCAGGTGCCGACGCACATGATCGGCAACGACGCCTTCCAGGAGGCCGACACCACCGGCATCACCCGGCCCGCGACCAAGCACAACTACCTGGTCAAGCGCGCCGCGGACCTCGCGGTCACGGTGCACGAGGCGTTCTACGTCGCGCGCAGCGGCCGGCCCGGGCCGGTCGTGGTCGACCTGCCCAAGGACATCATGGTCGGCGCCGCGGCGTACGCGTCGGCCTCTGGCGCCCCGCACCGCTCGTACCGGCCGGTGACGGAGCCGCGGCCGGAGGCGGTGCGCGAGGCGGTGGCCCTGATCAAGCGCGCCAAGCGGCCGCTGTTCTATACCGGCGGCGGCGTGATCAACTCCGGACCGGGTGCTTCGGAAGCGCTGCGCCGGCTGGTGCGGCTGACCGGCTACCCGTGCACCTCGACGCTGATGGGGCTGGGCGCCTACCCCACCACCGACCCGCAATGCCTCGGCATGCTCGGCATGCACGGCACGCTCGAGGCCAACATGGCGACGCACGGCTGCGACGTGCTGATCAATCTCGGCGCCCGGTTCGACGACCGCGTCACCGGCCGGCTGGACGCGTTCTCGCCGGGCTCGCTGAAGATCCACGTCGACATCGACCCCTCCTCGGTGAACAAGATCGTGCCCGTGGACGTCGCCGTGATCGGCGATGCCGGGCGCGCCATCGAGATGATGATCGAGGCCTGGCACGCGGATCCGGCCGAGCCCGACCGCGAGGCGCTGGCGGCCTGGTGGCGCCGGATCGATGGCTGGCGCGGCATCGACTGCCTGCGCTACGGCCAGGACCCGTCTCCCGCGGCGGTGATCAAGCCGCAGCACGCCATACGCCGGCTGAACGCGCTCGCCTACGAGACCGGACGCGACGTGTTCGTCACCACCGAGGTCGGCCAGCACCAGATGTGGGCGGCACAGCATTTCTCGTTTGCCGAGCCGAACCGCTGGATGACCAGCGGCGGCCTCGGCACCATGGGCTACGGCCTGCCGGCCGCGGTGGGCGTGCAGGTCGGACATCCGGACGCGCTGGTGATCGACATCGCCGGCGAGGCCAGCACGCTGATGAACATCCAGGAGCTGGGCACGATCTGCCAATACCGCCTGCCGGTGAAGCTGTTCATCCTGAACAACCGCTACATGGGCATGGTGCGGCAGTGGCAGGAGCTGCTGCACGGCAGCCGCTATTCCGAGAGCTACAGCGAGGCGCTGCCGGACTTCGTCAAGCTGGCCGAGAGCTTCCACGGCATCGGGATGCGCGCGACCCGGCTCGGCGAGCTCGACGACGTGATCCGGGCGATGCTCGCCCATGACGGGCCGGTGATCGCCGACATCTGCGTCGACGAGACGGAGAACTGCTTCCCGATGATCCCCTCGGGTGCCGCGCACAACGAGATGATCCTCGGCCCCGAGCAGAACGAGCAGGCCGCCCGCATCACCGACGAAGGCCTGATGCTGGTCTGAACGTATCGGGGTCCGGGGCCTCGGGCCCCGGCAGGTCCAGGGCAGCGCCC
>CAXTOC010000363.1:0-2482 GCA_964245725.1 uncultured Acetobacteraceae bacterium
GCGCGGTCTCGGGCGGGGGCAGTCTCGGGCGGGGGCGGCCAGGGCCTGCTCCAGCCGCGCCGCGAGGTCTGCCGCCGTGTCTCCGAGCCTGTCGCGCCGGACCATGACGACGTGGATCTCGGGAAGCGGCGGCAGCCCGTCCGGCGGTGGCATCGCCAGACCCTCGAACCGCGCGTTGTCGGGCGTGCGGCAGTTGATCCCGAGTCCGCCGCGCGGGCCGGCAACGGCCGGCTCGACATCACGCTCTCCTTCGACGGCGCCGCGGATGGCAGCACCAACCGCGGCCACGGCAGCCTGCTCGATCCGCATCCCTGGGGGCCGTTCTCCACGGTTTGCCCGAAGAACAACTACAGCGTGGCGACCTTCACCGGGACGGTATCGTCCCGTCTGCACAGCCGCCTGACGCTGCGTCCTATGCCCGGCGTGCGCGGCCACGACGACAGCCACTAGGCCAACACCGGCGACCTCTATGTCCGCACCTCCGCGCTGCTGCGCTACCAGGACTGCGCCTACTCGGAGGATGCGCAGCTGCAGGGCCTGTATGGCGTCTCTACGTCGCCCGGGCGCCTGCTTTCTCGATGAGGATTTCGCACCGGACGTCGGGCGAGCAACGTCCATGGCAAGCAGACGACCGATCCGGCGACGATCCGGCTGCAGCCGGTCGATGCGGCGCTGGGCCGCGACCCGTGTCGGCCAACAACCTGCTCGACCGCTGCTCTCCGCAGAGCCTGTCCTGCGCGCGGGGTGAGGACGTTCCGGTCCACCGGGCGGCGGCCGGCAACGACCCACGCACGCTGTTCTTCTCCCTGCGCTACACGCTCTGACAGGCCTGTCCGGATCGGGGCGGCGATCTCGTCGCCGCCACCTTCGTGGTGCTCCGGCTCCGGTTGCCGTTTCCGCGCCGCGTCGGCACACTCGCTCGGTTGGGCGGCCGGAGAGGGAAGAGCATGAGCGGTTCCACCCGCGTCCTTCGACGCTGCGCCGGCCTCTGCGTCCTGCTGGTCGCGGGCGCCGCGTGGCCGGCCGCGGCACGCACCCTCGACGGCGTGACCATGCCTGAGACGGTGGCCAGCGCCGGCGAGACCCTGCAGCTCAACGGGCTCGGCCTGCGCCGCTTCACCATCCTGCGCATACACGGCTACGTCGCCGGGCTCTACGTTGCGCAGCCCGCCCGCACGGCGCAGACGATCCTCGACGAGCCGGGCAGCAAGCTGCTGCGGCTGCACTTCCTGCATGCGGCCGGCGTCGGCCGGGTGCAGGACCAGCTGCGCGAGCAGCACGCCAGCATCTGCGCCGAAGGCTGCCCCAGGTCGGACGAGGGCGCCTTCGCCCAGCTGCTGCGGACGGCGCGCCCGGTCAGGCCGGGCGACGTCACCACCTACGTGTACGGGCCTGGCGGCTTGCAGGTCCTGTTCAACGACCAGAGCCTGGCGGTGATCCCGGACGTCGACTTCGCCCGCCGCATGCTGGCCGGGATGATCGGCGCGCATCCGCCGAGTGCCGAGCTGCGAGACGGGCTGCTCGGCGGCTCTTGATCGGCTTCGTCCATCCCGATCCGCTGCGTCTCGAGGACGGCGTCCCGGGGCTGGTGTTCTCGCCGGGTGGCCGGCGCGTCGTGCTGCGCGGCAGCGGATGCGGCGGCTTGCTGCCGGGATGGCGGGCGACGCTGCTGTACACCGGGTTCGCCCCGCTCCTGGTGATGCAGCTGGTGCACGAGGACGGCACCCGGGCGGTCTGGTACCTGTGCTCTGAGGGCCATCGGCTGGGCGACCGCGTCGACGGCCTGACGCCGCGCGACCGCACGCTGCTGTCGCGCGCCGCCGCGCCGGTGCTGGGCGAGATGGTGCGCGCGCTGCTGCAGGACCCGCACCCCGTGCTGGGTCCGGCGGCGCAGGGATTCCTGGCACTCGACGAGGCGTGCCGGCTCGACCTGATGCGGCTGTGCCGCGACCGCCTGGCCGCGGGACCGCTCGAGCTGCTGCCGCTGGCGCACGCGCCGGAGCAGCTGCTGGCCAGCCCCGCCGACGACGCGCCACCGGTGACGCTGCGCCGGCCGCACCTCCGTCGCCTGCTCGCGACGGACCTGCAGGCGATGCTGCCGGGCATCGTCGCCGACAACCGCTTCGTGGTGCCCGATCCGGTCGGCGGCGCGCCGGTGGCCGCGCAGGGCAGCCTGTGCATCGACGACTTCCACTTCGCCTACCGCTTCGTCGCCGCCGGCGGGCTGGTGTTCTACCTGATCGCCGGCCACGAGCACTCGCAGCTCTACGCGCTCTACCTGCCGCGTCCGGGCCTGCTGCTGTGCGGCCCCGGCCAGGAGGGCATGGCCGCGGGGGCGCAGGGCTTCCTCCCCGACGCGCTGTCGCACCACCTGGTCCTGCACGGCGCCGCCTTCGCCGCCTACCTGGCCGCGCCGCTGCGCGGCGTGTCGGCGCCGCTGCGCGCCCCACCCTGGAGTCATATCGGCCACCAGCTCTGGAAC
>CAXTOC010000364.1:0-2469 GCA_964245725.1 uncultured Acetobacteraceae bacterium
GCTGGAGACCGTCACCAGCCGTGCCGGCGCCCGCGCCAGGGCCGACGCCTGCGCTCGCGACCAAGGGTCGTCCTGGCCCAGCACCGCGAGGTCTGAGGCGGTCTGGCGGGCGAACACGGCGAGCTTGGCGGCACCGTAGCCGGCGAGGTCGCCGTGCCGGTCGAGATGGTCGGGCGAGAGGTTGAGCAGGCAGGCGGCGTCGAAGCGCAGGCGCACCAGGCGCTCGAGCATGTAGGACGACATCTCCAGCACGTAGACGCCGCCGTCGTCGAGCAGCGGCAGCGACAGCGCCGCCGTACCGAGGTTGCCGCCGGCACGGTTGTCGATGCCGGCCTGGGTGAGCAGGTGCGCCAGCAGCGCGGTGGTGGTGGACTTGCCGTTGGTGCCGGTGATGCCGGCGAAGCGCGCCTTCGAGCCGGCGCGGCGCACCGCCTCGAACAGCAGCTCGGCGTCCGACAGCACCGGCAGGCCGGCCGCCAGCGCACGCGAGGCGAACGGGTGCGGCACCGGCAGCCGGTGCGCGATCCCGGGCGAGAGCACCAGGGCGTCGAAGCCGGCTGGGTCGTCCAGCGGCGACAGCCTGATCCGGGGGGAGGCTTCGGCGAGTGCTCCGCGTCCGGCCTCGCCGTCGTCCCAGGCGACCACGTCGGCGCCCATCGCCGCCAGCGCGCGCGCGGCCGGCGCGCCGTTGCGTCCGAGCCCGAGCACGGCGTAGCGCCGGCCGGCGAAGAGCTGGGCGGGGAAGCGCGACGTCATCGTATCTTCAGCGTCGCCAGGCCGATCAGGCCGAGCACCATCGAGACGATCCAGAAGCGGATCACGATCTTGGGCTCCTCCCAGCCCTTCTTCTCGAAGTGATGGTGCAGCGGCGCCATCAGGAACACGCGCCTGCGGGTGCGCTTGTACCAGAACACCTGGATGATCACCGACAGCGTCTCGACCACGAAGATGCCGCCGACGATGCACAGCACCACCTCGTGCTTCACCGCCACAGCCACCGCGCCCAGCGCGCCGCCGAGCGCCAGGCTGCCGGTGTCGCCCATGAACACCGCCGCCGGCGGCGCGTTGAACCACAGGAAGCCGAGCCCGGCGCCGATCAGGGCGGCGCAGAACACGCCGAGCTCGCCGGTGCGCGGCACGTGGTGCAGCTGCAGGTAGTCCGCGAACACGTGGTTGCCGACCAGGTAGGCGATCAGCGCGAACACCAGGGCGGCGATGATCACCGGCACGATCGCCAGCCCGTCCAGCCCGTCGGTGAAGTTGACCGCGTTGCCGAAGCCGGTGATCACCAGCATGGCGAACACCGGGAAGGCGTAGCCGAGCGGCAGCAGCGCCTCCTTGACGAACGGGAACGCGACCGTGCCGGTGAGCGGGGCCGGCATCAGCGCGTCCAGCCAGTAGCCGCCGAGCAGCGAGGCGGCGAACTCGCAGCCCAGGCGGGTGCGCTTTGAGACCCCGGCACTGTTGCGGCGCGAGAGCTTGAGGTAGTCGTCGGCGAAGCCGACGCCGCCGAAGGCACCGGTGATCGCCAGCACCGCCCAGACGAAGCCGTTCGACAGGTCGGCCCACAGCACGGTGGAGATGAACAGCGACAGCAGGATCAGCACGCCGCCCATCGTCGGCGTGCCGGCCTTCTCGATCAGGTGCCGCTGCGGGCCGAGCACGCGGATCGGCTGGCCCTCGCGCTGCACCCGACGCAGCCGCGCGATCACCGCCGGGCCCAGCAGCAGGCTGACCGCGAGCGCGGTCAGGCAGGCGGCACCGGAGCGGAAGGTGATGTAGCGGAACAGGTTGAACAGCGCGAAATGTTCCGCATACGGACGGGCCAGGTCGTAGAGCACTCAGGCGGCCCGCGCCGAGAGTGCGGCCACCACGTCGCGCATGCGGCTGCCGTAGCTGCCCTTGACCAGCACCACGTCACCCGGTCGCACCCCGGCCGCGATCACCGGTGCGAGGGCGGCGGCGGACGGCGCGCAGCCACCCTGCATCTCGCGCGGCAACAACTCGTAGAGCCTGCTCATCATGTCGCCACAGCAATAAACCAGCTCCGCCGAGTCGCGCAGCGGCGCCGCCAGCATTTCATGTTCCCGGGGTGCGAAATCGCCGAGTTCCAGCATGTCGCCGAGCACCGCCACGCGCCGCCGCGCCGGCGTCAGCCGCAGCACCTCGAGTGCCGCGCGCACCGAAGCCCCGGAGGCGTTGTAGCTCTCGTCGAGCAGCCAGGCCGCACCGCCGAGCAGCGCCCTGCGCACGCCGCGGCCGTCGCCGGCACGGAACGCCGACAGCGCCTCGGCCGCCTGCCGCGCGTCGCCGCCCAGCGCGTGGACCACGCTCAGGCAGGCGAGCGCGTTCATCGCCATGTGCCGGCCCGGAACGGCGAGGCGCAGCGTCACGCTGCCGTCCGGCAGCGCGATCGTGCAGCGCGTCTCGTGCGCCTCGAGCGAGAGCGCGGTGAGCCTGGCTTCGGCC
>CAXTOC010000365.1:0-2464 GCA_964245725.1 uncultured Acetobacteraceae bacterium
TGCCAGCAGGGCAGGTGCGGCAGCTCGCCCGGCAGCGGCGGGTAGGCGGGCGTGCGATGGTCGCACAGCACGGTGATCGAGGCGTCGCGCTCCTCCGCCAGCGCGTCCAGCAGCAGCCGCGAGTACTCGGCGACGCCGCATCTCTGGCTCCAGCTCGAGATCCAGGCGATGCGCACGGGCGGCGGCGGCCGCAGCAACAGGTCCAGCCCGAAGCCCGCCAGCGCGTCCGCTCGACCGGGCGGCGGGGGATGCTCTGAGCGCGCCGCACCCGCCGCGGCAGCCGCCGGGCTCGCCACCGCCTCGCGCATCGCGGCGGCCAGATCGGAGGCGTCGGGTTCGAGCCAAAGCGAGTGCGGGGTGGCGAGATGGCTGGCCGAGGCGGCATGACGGTAGCGCAGCAGGCGGATCCGCGGGTCCCCGGGGCGGCAGAAATCCATGTGGCCGCCGGCGCCGGTGACGATCAGCCGCAGGCCGGCGGCGAGCGCCTCCGCGGCCGGCAGGTTGTAGCCCTCGCCGCGGCTGGGCAGCACCATCACGTCGGCCCGCGCGTATAGCGCGGCCATCGCCGGCGCGTCGAGGTCCTGGTCGATCAGGGTGACCGGGGCGAGACCGGGATGCGACGTGCGCAGGGCGGCGAGGTCGTCCGCGATGGTGCTGTGCGGGTTGGGGAAGCTCTTGATCAGCAGGCGCACCGGGTCGCCGGGGCCGAAGCCCTCGGCCCAGGCGCGCAGCAGCACGTCGGCACCCTTGCGCGGGAAGCACGAGGAGACGTGCAGGAAGGTCAGCGGCTCGTCCGGCGCGCGCTCGCGCCGGAGCGCCTCGAACGCCGAAAGCTCGGGTGCGTGCGCGATCACCCGCACCGGCAGGCGCAGGCCGGAATCCTGCAGCGCGCGGGCGACGAAGCGGGTCGGTGCGACGATCCCGTCGAAGCCTTGCTCGAGCCTGGCGACGGTCGAGGCGGGAAGCAGGGACTCCTCCCAGAACAGCAGCGCCAGCCGGATCTGGCCGGGCACGCGAGGCGGCACGTGCACCGGGTAGTGCTGGCTGATGATCAGCTCCGGCGCGCCGAGCGGCGCCGGCCGCCCGGCCAGGGCCGCCACGGCGTCGCGGTGCTCGGCCGGGACCTCGGACAGGTCGGCGGTCACGACGCCCTCCACCGGGATCAGCCGAACCCGCCCGGGACGCGCTGCCTCGAGCTCCAGCGCCAGGCTGCGATTCACCGCGGCAAGGCTGTAGGTCTTGTTGACGTGGCCGGTGATCGCGAAGTGCAGGTTGGCCTCGAGCGCGTGCCGCGGGCCGGGCGGCAGTGCGGCGCCGGCGCGCAGCAGCGCCTGCAGCAGGATGGCACTCTGGCCGGGCAGCGCGAAGCGCTCGAGCGAGGCCCGCTGCAGTGCGGCCTGCGCCGCGCGCCGCGCGGGATCGGCGGCCCAGGCGGGCAGGATGGTGCCGAGCCGTGCCGGTCCCGCATCCTCGGGCAGCAGGCAGGCGCCGTCGCCCAGCGTGTACGGCACGGCACCGCTCGGGAGCGCCAGCACCGGCACGCCGTGCGCCATCGCCTCGACCAGCGGCACGCCGAAGCCCTCGTGCCGGGAGAGCGAGACGTAGAGGTCGGCGCGACCGTACCAGCGGTCGCGCGCCGCGTCGCTGACCAGGCCGGTGAGCACGATCTCGTCCGGGTGCTCGCTGTCTGCGACGGCCTGACGCAGCGCCTGCAGGTAGGGGTCGGTCTCGTGGCGTCCGACCAGCACCAGGCGCGACGGCGCGCGGTGCAGGGCGCGGAACGCCGCGTAGGCCGCGACCAGATCGAGCTGCGCCTTGGACTGGCAGATCCGGCCGACGAAAAGGATGGTGAAGACGCCGTCCGCCGCCTCGGCGTCGCGCATCTCCTCGGCGCGCGCGCGCATGCGGGCGATGTCGAACAGCAGGGTGCAGCTCCGCACCGGCTCGAAGCCGAGCTGGCGCAGCTCGACGGCATTGTACTCGCTGTCGGCGAGTGCTGCGTGCACGTGGCCGCGCAGCGCCGCGAGCTGGCGCCGCCCGAGCACCGCGTAGGCGGCCAGCACCGGGTGCCGGGCGAGCAGGTCGGGCGGCGTGATGTTGTGGTAGATCAGGATCTTCGGCGCGGCTACGGCGACGACGCGGTCGAACGCGTCGTGGCCGATCGAGTGCCGCACGATCAGGACGTAGCCGTCGTGCGACGGCAGCTCGTCGAGCAGGCGCAGCTCGTGCGACAGCGCCGGGTCGCGGTGGGTGACGAAGATCTCGCTCTCGTAGCCGAGCCCGCGCAGCACCGTGCGGGTCAGCAGCATGGCGTTGGTGATCGCGTCCGCCAGCGCGGAGCCGGAGTGGAACTGGTGCACCTGCCTGCGCTCCGGGCCGGGCGGCAGCGCGGTCATGGCGGGCGCCGCCTCCACCTCGAAGAACCCGTCCGGCAGCGCCAGCGGAGATGGCGACGGTTCCGGCA
>CAXTOC010000366.1:0-2450 GCA_964245725.1 uncultured Acetobacteraceae bacterium
GGCCCACACCGCCTCCGCCGTGAGCGCGGCCGCGCGCGCGCGGGCCGCCGGCCCGGCCGCGCCCGGCGGCAGCGTCGCCGCCGGCCGCCTCGGCAGCATCGCCTTCGATGTTGACGGCAACGGCACGCTCGGCAAGCCGACGGTCTACGACAGGTCGAACATCGTGGCCGCAGCCAAGCTGTTCTGATCCGAGGCCGACGCGATGCAGCCGATCCTCTCCCTGCAAGCCGTCGCCAAGTCTTACGGCGGCGTCAAGGCTCTGACAAGCGGTGCGCTCGATCTCTATCCGGGCCAGGTGACCGCCCTGCTCGGCGAGAACGGTGCCGGCAAGTCGACGCTGGTGAAGATCATCACCGGGATCGTGCAGGCCGATGCCGGGCTGATCCGCGTCCAGGGCGAGGCGGTGCGGATCGCCTCCGCCGAGCACGCGCGTGCGCTCGGCATCAGCGCGATCTTCCAGGAGCCGGTGGTGTTCGACGCGCTGAGCGTCGCGGAGAACATCTTCATCACCGGCCGGCCGCGTCGCAGGGGCCGGCTCGGCCTGTCCGTGGTCGACTGGGCGGCGATGCGGGCACGGGCGCGGACGATCCTGGAGGCGCTCGATCCCGGCATCGATCCCGACATGATCCTGAAGCACCTCTCGGTGGCGCAGCGCCATCTCGTGCAGATCGCGCGCGCGCTGTCGAACGACGCCCGGATCGTGATCATGGACGAGCCGACCGCGGCCCTGTCGCATCGCGAGGCGGAGGAGCTGTTCACCATCATCCGTCGCCTGCGCGACGAGGGCCGCGCGATCCTGTTCATCTCGCACAAGTTCGAGGAGGTCTTCGCCCTGTGCGACCGCTACGCGGTGTTCCGCGACGGGGCGGACGTCGGACAGGGATCGCTCGACGGGATCGATCGCGACCGGCTGCTGACGCTGATGGTCGGCCGGCCGGTGGAGCAGGTGTTTCCGAAGCAGCCGGTGCCGCTCGGCGAGGAGATCCTGCGCGTGGAGAATCTGCGGCGCGGCCTCGAATACGAGGATGTCTGCTTCACGCTGCGACGCGGCGAGATCCTCGGGGTCTACGGGCTGATCGGCGCCGGACGATCCGAGGTGATGCACGCGCTGTTCGGCACCGCCCCGGCGGAGGGCGGCCGCATCGCGATCGACGGGCAGGAAGTGGTCATCGGCTCGGCGGGCGAGGCGATCGCGCTCGGGATCGGACTGGTGCCGGAAGACCGTCAGTCGCAGGGCGCGCATCTGCGGCTGCCGATCGGGGACAACATCACCCTGGCCTGCCTGCACCTCACCACCAAGGCGGGCTTGCTCCGGCCGTCCCGGGAAGCCGCCGAAGCCGGCCGCCTCGCCGAGACGCTCGGGGTGAAGATGTCCGGCCTGGAGCAGCGCGTGGAGGAACTGTCGGGCGGCAACCAGCAGAAGGTGGTCATCGCCAAGTGGCTCGCGACCCGGCCCCGCGTGCTGATTTTGGACGAGCCGACCAAGGGCGTCGATGTCGGCGCCAAGGCCCAGGTGCATCGCCTGATGGGGATGCTGGCACGCCAGGGCGTGGGCATCATCATGGTCTCCTCCGAGCTGCCGGAGGTGCTCGGCATGTCGGATCGCGTGATGGTCATGCGACGTGGGCTGGTGCAGGCGATCCTGCCGCGGGAACAGGCGACGCCGGAGCGCGTCGTCGGCCTCGCCACCGATGCGTAGGGGCGGCGCATGAGCGGCAGGGCGCTGCGGTCGCGCGAGGCCGGCTTGCTCGGCCTCATCGTGCTGCTGCTGATCGGGATCGCGCCGTTCTTTCCGCAGTTCCTGCGGCCGGCCAACCTCGCCGGCCTGCTGGACGACACGGCGCTGCTGATCCTGCTGGCGCTGGGCGAGATGCTGGTCCTGCTCACGCGCGGCGTGGACCTGTCGGTCGCGGCAAACCTCGCATGCACCGGCATGGCGGTGGCGCTGCTGAACCAGCACCATCCGGGCTGGGGGATGCCGCCGGTGCTCGTGCTGTCGCTGTCGATGGGCGCGGCGCTCGGTGCCGCGAACGGCGTTCTGGTCTGGCTGCTGCGCATCCCGTCGATCGTGGTCACGCTGGGGACGCTCTCGATCTATCGCGGCGGCGTCTACCTCGCGTCGGGCGGCAAGTGGGTGAACAGCAACCAGATGTCGCCGGCCTTCCTGGATCTGGTGCGGATGCGGCTCGCGGGGCTGACCGTGCTGTCCTGGGCCGCCATCGTCGGCGCGGTGCTGGTCGCGATCTTCCTGCGCCACACGATGCGCGGACGCGATCTCTACGCCGCCGGCAACAACCCGGCCGCCGCGGCCTATGCCGGCATCGATGTCGGCCTGATGCAGTTCACCGCCTTCACCGTCGCCGGCGCGATCGCCGGCCTGTGCGGCTATCTCTGGGTATCGCGCTTCGCCGTCGCCTACACCGACGTCGCGAGCGGCTTCGAGCTCCAGG
>CAXTOC010000367.1:0-1370 GCA_964245725.1 uncultured Acetobacteraceae bacterium
CGAACAGCAGCACCGGGTCGTAGTCGCCCGTGAGCACCTGCAGCAGCGGCGTCAGCGGCTGCATCCGCGCCCGCAGCGCCCGCGAGACGCGCCCGTACTCGGCGAAGTCGGGGCGTATCACCACCGCGTCCGGGCAGGCGCGCAGCGCATGGAACATCGGCATCGCGCTGCGCACGCCGCGCAGGCGCGCGACGTAGCAGGCGGCGGTGACCACCCCGCGCGTGCCGCCGCCGACGATCACCGGCTGCGTCGCGAGCTCGGGGCGGCGCGCCTTCTCGACGCTGGCGTAGAAGGCATCGGCATCGACATGTGCCACCTGCAGCGCGAACAGCTCGGCGTGCCGCACCAGCCGCGGCCCGCGGCAGGCGAGGCAGCGCGCGCCCGAGGCGGCGGATGGCTGCACCGCACGGCAATCGAGGCACAGGGCGTTGCGCAGGATCGGCGTGGTGAAGCGCGGGCTGATCACGCGGCTGGCGATCAGCGCCGGCACCTCGTCATAGAGGTGCGACATGTTCGACAGGCCGCCGCCGATCACGATCGCGTCGGGGTCGAGGAAGTTGACCGCCATCGCCAGGCAGCGTGCCAGCCGGTCGGAATGGCGCGCCAGTGCCGCGACGGCCCGCGCATCGCCCGCGGCGGCGCGGGGCGGGATGGTGCTGGCGTCGCGCGCACCCGGCCCGTCGCAGTCCGAAGCGAGTGCGGAGCCGCACAGGAAGCGCTCGATGCAGCCCACGTTGCCGCAGAAGCAGGTCGGCATCGGGAACTCCTCCAGCCGCGGCCACGGCAGCGGGATATGGCCCCACTCCCCGGCGATGTGGTGCGGCCCGGTCAGCACGCGCTCGTCGACGACGATGCCGCCGCCGACGCCGGTGCCCAGGATGATGCCGAACACGACGCGCTTGCCTGCGGCCGCGCCGTCGACCGCCTCGGACAGGGCGAAGCAGTTGGCGTCGTTCTCGACCCGGACGACGCGCGCCATCGCCTCGCTGAGGTCGCGCGCGAACGGCTTGCCGTTGAGCCAGGTGGAGTTGCAGTTCTTGACCAGGCCGCTGTCCGGGCTGATCGCGCCGGGGATGCCGATGCCGACCGAGGCCACCCCGCGCAGCTCGTGCTCGCTCTCCTGCACCAGCCCGACCATGGCGATGATCGCGTCCTCGTAGCGGCCAGGATTGGGGACGCGACGCCGCAGCAGCGAGCTGCCGTCGTGGCCGAGGGCGGCGATCTCGATCTTGGTGCCGCCGAAGTCGATGCCGATCCGGAAATCGGCCCTGGTGTCCGCCGCCGCGTCCGCCCTGGCGTCCGCCATGTCCGCCTCCCCGCACCTGAGTTTTGCCCTATCATGCACCCCCGCCAGTCGCACTGCCAGGAGG
>CAXTOC010000367.1:1380-2428 GCA_964245725.1 uncultured Acetobacteraceae bacterium
AGACGCTGCTGGACGTGAAGGCGCTGAGCTGCCCGCTGCCGGTGCTGCGCGCCAACCGCGCGCTGCGCGCGATGCAGCCCGGCGAGCGGCTGCGCGTGCTCGCCACCGACCGCGCCGCAGTGGCGGACTTCCAGTCCTTCTGCCGCGAGACCGGGCACGCGCTGGTCGCCTTCAGCGAGGAGAACGGCGTGTTCTGCTTCGTCATCCGGCGGCGAGCGGAGCCTGCCGTCCCGGCGTGAGGCACGCGCCCTCTTTCACCTGCCGGACCTGCGGGCTATCCCCTGGGCGCACAGGCAGCAAGCGGGGCCACGATGTCAGACACCCTATCGCAGCTCTCCTTCGAGGACGCGCTGGCGGAGCTGGAGAAGATCGTGCGCGGCCTGGAGGGCGGCCAGCAGAAGCTCGAGGACGCGATCCTCTGCTACGAGCGCGGCGCGGCACTGCGCCGGCACTGCGAGGCCAAGCTGGCGCAGGCCGAGGCGCGCGTGCAGGCGATCGTCGAACGCGCCGACGGCGGCACCGAACTGCGGCCGCTCGACTGAGGCGGGGCGCGTGAGCGGGACCCTGCGGGCTCTGATCGCCGAGCGTGCCGGCGCCATCGAGACGGTGATCGACGGGCTGATCCCTCCCGTTGCGGGCGGCGAGGCACGGCTGGTCGAGGCGATGCGCTACGCCACGCTCGGCGGCGGCAAGCGCCTGCGCGGCTTCCTGGTGACCGAGGCCGCGAGCCTGTTCGGCGCGACGCAGGCCGGCGCGCTGCGTACCGCCGCCTCGGTCGAGATGCTGCACGCCTACTCGCTGGTGCATGACGACCTGCCGTCGATGGACGACGACGATCTGCGTCGCGGCCAGCCCTCTAACCACGTCCGCTTCGGCGAGGCGACTGCGATCCTGGCTGGCGACGCGCTGCAGACCCTGGCCTTCGAGGTCGTCGCCGACCCGCTCACCCACCCGGATGCATCGGTGCGGATCGATCTGGTCTCAGCCCTGGCCCGGGCCGCGGGGGCTGGCGGCATGGTCGGTGGGCAGATGATCGACATGGAGGGGG
>CAXTOC010000368.1:0-2390 GCA_964245725.1 uncultured Acetobacteraceae bacterium
GAACACCGTCTAACAGTACCTGCACTTCCATTACAATCCCGCGCACATGATCGCGGTGACGTGCTTCTTCACCACCGCCCTGGTGCTCGGCCTGCACGGCGCCGAGATCCTCAGCGCCTCCAACCCCGGCAAGGGCCAGTCGCTGAAGTACGGCGTGCACGAGTCGATCTATTTCCGCGACACCATCTCGTACTCGATCGGCGAGATCGGCATCCACCGGCTCGGCTGGCTGCTCGCCATCAACGCCGCCGTGTGGAGCGCGATCTGCATCATCCTGTCCGGGCCGTTCTGGACGCAGGGCTGGCCGTATTTCTACAACTGGTACCTGTCCATGCCGATCTGGTCGGCCCAGGGCTTCGGCGCCTGACCATGGACAGCTCCCGCATCACCCCCGCTCATCCCAACACCAACCGGCAGGGTGCCTGAATGGCGCGCTTCCATACGCTCTACAACGCCATTGTCCTCGAAGGCCCGAACGAACTCGGCCTCGACCCGACCCCGGCCGGCAGCGGCTGGGTCAAGGGCGGCCGCCGCCGCCAGGTGGTGTTCCATTCCCGCCTGCTCGGCCGCATCGGCGAAACGCAGGTCGGCCCGATCTATCTCGGCACGGAGGCGCTGCTGTCCTTCGTCACCGGCTTCATCGCCATCGAGATCATCGGCCTCAACATGCTGGCCTCGGTGGATTGGAACCCGATCCGCTTCGTCAAGCTGCTGCCGTTCCTGTCCCTCGATCCGCCGCCGGCGAAGTACGGCCTGCAGATCCTGCCGCCGCTCCGCGAAGGCGGCTGGTGGCTGCTCGCCGGCTTCTTCCTCACCTTCTCGATCTTTTCCTGGTGGGTGCGCATGTACCGTCGCGCCAGGGCGACCGGCTTCGGCACCCACATCCCGTGGTGCTTCGCCTCCGCCATCTGGCTCTACCTCGTGCTCGGCTTCATTCGCCCGGTCCTGATGGGGTCGTGGTCGGAGGCGGTGCCCTTCGGCATCGTGCCGCACCTCAACTGGACCGCCACCTTCTCCGTGCGCTACGGCAACCTCTTCTACAACCCGTTCCACATGCTCTCCATCACCTTCCTTTACGGGTCGGCGGTGCTGTTCGGCATGCACGGCGGCACCATCCTCGCCGTCACCAAGTTCGGCGGCGACCGCGAGACGCACGAGATCGCCGAGCGCGGCACGGCGGCCGAGCGCGCCTCGCTGTTCTGGCGCTGGACGATGGGCTTCAACGCCACCTACGAGTCGATCCACCGCTGGGCCTGGTGGTTCGCGACGCTGACCACGCTGACGGGCGGCATCGGCATCCTGATCACCGGCACGGTGGTCGACAACTGGTACCTGTGGGGCGTCAAGCACGGCATCGCGCCGGACTACCCCTCGATCTACCGGCAGCTTCCGCCCGTGCCCAAGCAGGCGGTCGACAAGAAGGCGCCCTACATCGTGGTGCCGGCGCGATGAAAATCACCACCGCAGCCGTGTTCGCCGCGGTCGGCGTCGGCGCCGTCCTCGCCGTGGTCGTGCCGGACTGGCACCGCCCCTTTTTCGCCGGCACGCAGATGGCCTACCGCGGGCAGTCGAACACGCAGTTCGAGTCGCGCGCGGAGGCCGAGGCCATCAACAGCTTCGTGCCGCCGCCGCTCCCCGCCGCCGCCGACGGCGGGCCGAAGGCGACGGAGCAGTTCAAGAACGTCAAGGTGCTGACCGACGTCAGCGCCGCCGAGTTCATGCGCCTCCAGCAGGCGATCACCAACTGGGTGTCGCCGCAGCAGGGCTGCGCCTTCTGCCACAACACGCAGGACTGGGCTTCCGACGAGAAGCCGACCAAGCTGGCGGCGCGTCGCATGATGGAGATGACGCGCTACATCAACTCGGCCTGGGCCGGGCACGTCAACCCCACCGGGGTCACCTGCTACCAGTGCCACCGCGGCCAGCCCGTGCCGGCGGAGATGTGGTGGCCGCAGGTGCCCCGCCCCGAGCACGCCTTCGCGTCGAAGTCGGAGCAGTGGCGCGACGCGTCCGATACGGTCTACGGCTTCTTCCCCGACGCCGGCTTCTCCGAATACTACCTCCAGGACAATCCCGTCGCCGCCATCTCGCAGAGCGCGCTGCGCACCAACGACGTCGGCGCCCAGGTTGTCAACGTCCGCATCTACGAGATGATGATGCAGATGTCGCTGCAGATCGGCGTCAACTGCGGCTACTGCCACGCGTCCCGCGCCTTCCAGGACTGGGCGCAGTCCACCCCCATGCGCTGGACCGGCTACTATTCGCTGCGCCTGATCCGCGACCTCAACCGCAACTACCTCCTGCCCTTCCGCAAGATCATCCCGCAGCAGCGCGACCTCGTGCACCAGACCAGCATCCCCGTGGTCGCGACGAACGAGAAGGGGCAGCAG
>CAXTOC010000369.1:0-2379 GCA_964245725.1 uncultured Acetobacteraceae bacterium
TGGACGCAAGCCGGACGTAACTGCCGAATCGGGGTCCGGGGCCTCAGGCCCCGGCGGGTCCAGGGCAGCGCCCTGGCCTTGCTTAGGAAGTCATATGGCGACGACAGACGACACCGAGACCAGGGCAGTGATCTCCGTTCTGGTGGAGAACGAGAGCGGCGTGCTGGCGCGGGTGATCGGCCTGTTCTCCGGACGCGGCTACAACATCGAGAGCCTGACCGTGGCGCCGGTCGAGGATGGCCGCGGCCGCTCGCGCATCAACATCGTGACGTCGGGCACGCCGATGGTGATCGAGCAGATCAAGGCGCTGCTCGACCGGCTGGTGCCGGTGCATCGCGTCTCCGACCTGACCCGCGACGGACCGCACGTCGCGCGCGAGATGGCGCTGATCAAGGTGGTCTCCACCGGAGAGCTGCGCTCGGAGGCGCTGCGCATCGCCGACGCGTTTCGCGCCCGCCCGGTCGACACCACCACCGGCAGCTTCGTGTTCGAGCTGACCGGCGCCACCGAGAAGCTCGACGCCTTCATCGAGCTCATGCGCCCGCTCGGCCTGGTCGAGATCTCCCGCTCCGGCATCGCCGCGATCGCGCGCGGGCCACGCACCATCTGACCGTCACAGGAGAACCCCGATGCGCGTCTACTACGACAGCGATGCCGACGTGAACCTGATCAAGTCCAAGCGCGTGGCGATCATCGGCTACGGCAGCCAGGGCCATGCCCACGCCAACAACCTCAAGGAGAGCGGCGTGGGCGAGCTCGCCGTCGGCCTGCGTCCGGGTTCCGCCGGCGTCGCCAAGGCCGAGGCCGTGGGCCTGCGCGTGATGCCGCCGGCGGAGGCGGCGTCCTGGGCCGACGTGGTGATGGTGCTGACGCCGGACGAGGGACAGGGAGAGCTCTATGCCGAGCAGCTGGCGAGGCAGCTGAAGCAGGGTGCCGCACTCGCCTTCGCGCACGGCTTGGCGATCCATTTCCGCGTCATCGAGCCGCGTCCCGACCTGGACGTGTTCATGATCGCGCCCAAGGGCCCCGGCCACACCGTGCGCTCCGAGTATCAGCGCGGCGGCGGCGTGCCCTGCCTGGTGGCGGTGGCGCAGGACCCGTCCGGCAACGCGCTGGACATCGCGCTCTCGTATGCGAGTGCGATCGGCGGCGGGCGCGCCGGCATCATCGAGACCAGCTTCCGCGAGGAGTGCGAGACCGACCTGTTCGGCGAGCAGGCGGTGTTGTGCGGAGGCTTGGTCGAGCTGATACGCGCCGGCTTCGAGATCCTGGTCGAGGCGGGGTACGCCCCCGAGATGGCCTATTTCGAGTGCCTGCACGAGGTGAAGCTGATCGTCGACCTGATCTACGAGGGCGGCATCGCCAACATGAACTACTCGATCAGCAACACCGCCGAGTACGGCGAGTACGTCACCGGCCCGCGGATCATCACCGCCGAGACCAAGGCGGAGATGAAGCGCGTGCTCGACGACATCCAGAGCGGCCGCTTCACCCGCGACTGGCTGCTCGAGAACAAGGTCGGGCAGGTCGGCTTCAAGGCGACGCGTGCCCGCGTCAGCCAGCACCAGATCGAGCAGGTCGGTGAACGGCTGCGCGCGATGATGCCGTGGATCGGCAAGAACCGCCTGGTCGACAAGACCAGGAACTAGGCGCGGGTCGCGGTCTCGTTCCCTCAGAACGAGGAGCCGCGCGGCCGCTCGGGGTCGCCGCCCTGACGTGGCGCCGGCGGATCGGCGGGCGCCGCTTCCGGGTCGCGCCGGACGATCTGGAAGCCGGCGCGTCGCAGCGAGCGGATCGCCAGCAGGTCGAGCGCCGGGACCGCGTCGCGGATGGCGCTGAGGTCCTCGTTGTCGAGCAGGGTGGGGGAAGGCGGCATCAGCGGAATCTCTCCAGCACCTCGGGTCGTCTCATTTAAGCCTGACTGTCTCGTCGCGCGCGACCTAAATAGCGGCTCGCCCGTCGTTTTCCCGCCGCCGGTCAACGTGGCGGCAGCTCCCGCGTTGACCCGAAGCGGCCCTGTAACCGCACCGCCGCGCGGGCGGACGTGCAACCGGAACGTCCTGACGCCGTTACGGTCCTTGCCGGTCAATCCTCTACCGCACGACGCTGACGCACGGACGCAGCGCAGAGGTCGGTCGCGGCCGAAATCACGTTCTCGCGCTCGCCGGCGGTGAAACGCGCCAGCGCCCGGCGCAGCCGCGCCCAGTCCGCCTCCTGTCCCGGCAGTCCGAGGCGAAGCAGCGCAGGATCGTGCTCGAAGCGCCGGGCAAGGATGCCGGCCCCCCCGAGTGCCGCGAACAGCGCCGCGGCCCGCTCGCCGCGGAACAGCCGGAACAGCCGCGTGCCGCCGAGCAGGCCCAGGCCCGCCTCCGCCAGCAG
>CAXTOC010000370.1:0-2378 GCA_964245725.1 uncultured Acetobacteraceae bacterium
TTCCCACGCCGCTACGCGGCGCGGGCCCCTTCCCTCTCCCCTGCAGGGAGAGGGAGATCACGCCCGTGCCCCCAGCGGCAGTTCGGGTTCCGGCTCCCGCCCGCGCCAGCGCGCGCTCAGCCGCTCGAACGCCAGGAAGATCACCGGCGTCGTGAACAAGGTCAGCGCCTGGCTGACGATCAGCCCGCCCGCGATGGCGATGCCGAGCGGGCGGCGCAGCTCCGCGCCCATGCCCGCGCCGAAGATCAGTGGCAGCGCCGCGAACAAAGCCGCAAAGGTCGTCATCATGATCGGGCGGAAGCGGAGGTGCGCCGCCGAGCGGATCGCGCTGTCGGCATCCTTCCCGCCCTCGCGCTGGCCCTCGATGGCGAAGTCGATCATCATGATCGCGTTCTTCTTCACGATGCCGATCAGCAGCACGATGCCGATGATCCCGATCACGCCCAGATCGTTGCCGGTAATGAGCAGGAACAGCAGCGCCCCCACCCCCGCCGACGGCAGGGTGGACAGGATCGTCAGCGGATGGATGAAGCTCTCGTAGAGCACGCCCAGCACGATGTAGACCACCACGATCGCCGCCAGGATCAGCCACACCTCGTTCGACAGGCTGGCGCGAAAGGCGTTGGCGGCGCCGAGGAACGTGGTCGTGACCTGCTGGCCGGGCACGCCGATCCGGTTCTCCGCCGCCTGGATCGCGTGGACGGCGCCGCCGAGCGACTCGCCGGGCGCGAGGTCGAACCCGATGGTGGAGGCGGGGAACTGCGCCACTCGCGTCACCTGCAGCGGCGCATCGCCCTCGACGAAGGTGGCGACGGTGGAGAGCGGCACGGCAGTGCCGGTCGAGGTGGCGATGTAGAGCTGCGACAGCGCCTGCGGCGAGACCAGCATGCCGGGCTGGCTCTCCAGGATCACGCGATATTGGGTGGTCTGGGTGAAGATGGTCGAGATGATGCGCTGGCCGAAGGCGTTGTAGAGCGCGCTGTCGACCGTGGCGGCGCTGATCCCGAGCCGCGCCGCCACGTCGCGGTTGATCCGCACCGTCACCGCGCGGCCCTGATTCTGCATGTCGGAGGTGATGTTGCGCACCGCCGATACGTGCTTCAGCTCGCCGGTCAGCGCGGCGGTCCAATGATTGATGACACCCTGGTCGGCCCCCTGGAGCGCGAAGCGGTATTGGGTCGGGCCGCCTTCCGCGTCGATGGTGAGGTCCTGCACCGGGCGGAGATAGAGCGTGGCGCCGGCCACGTCGCGGGCGCGGCGCTGGAGTCTTCGGATCAGCGCCGTCTGGTTGCCGCTGCGGTCGCCCTTGGCCTTCAGGTTGATGAGCATCCGGCCCTGGTTCATCGCCGGGTTGGTGCCGTCCACGCCGACGTTCGACGAGAGGCTCGCCACGTCCGGATCGTCCAGGATCGCGTCCGCCACCCTGCTCTGGATGCCCGACATGCGCTGGAACGAGACGCCCTGCCCGGTCGCGATCACCGCCTGGAGCTGGCCGGTGTCCTGCTCCGGAAACAGCCCCTTGGGGATGACGACGAACAGCAGGGCGGTGACCGCCAGGCTGGCGGCGAACACCAGCAGGGTCAGGCCCTGGCGCAGCAGCACCCAGTCGAGCGCGCGCGAATAGCCGCGGGAGAACTGGTCGAACCGGTCCATCGTCCAGTCGACGAAGCGCGGCTTCCTGGTCTCGTGCTCGGGCTTCAGCCAGCGCGCGGAGAGCATCGGCACCAGGGTGAGCGCCACCACCGCCGAGATGAGAATGGTGACCGCCAGCGTCACCGCGAACTCGCGGAACAGCCGCCCGACCACGTCGCCCATGAACAGGAGCGGGATCAGCACCGCGATCAGGCTGACGGTGAGGCTGATGATGGTGAAGCCGATCTCGCGGCTGCCCAGCAGCGCGGCGTGGAGCGGCGGCTTGCCCTCCTCCAGGTGGCGGGCGATGTTCTCGGTGACGACGATCGCGTCGTCCACCACGAAGCCGGAGGCGATGGTGAGCGCCATCAGCGTCAGGTTGTTGAGGCTGAAGCCCAGCAGGTGCATCGCCGCGAATGTGCCGATGATCGAGAGCGGCACCGACAGACTGGCGATGATCGTCGCCTGCAGGCTGCCCAGGAACAGGAAGATCGCGATCGTCACCAGCACGACCGCGAACACCAGCTCCACCTGCACGTCGTGAACCGAGGCGCGGATGCCGGTGGTGCGGTCGGTAAGCAGGGTGACGTGCACGTCGGCGGGAAGCGCGCTCTCGAGATCGGGCAGCGCCGCCTTGATCGCGTCGACCGTGCCGATCACGTTGGCGCCGGGCTGGCGCTGCACGTCGACGACGATCGCCGGCGTGCGGTTCATCCACGCGCCGATGCGGGTGTTCTCCGATCCGT
>CAXTOC010000371.1:0-2373 GCA_964245725.1 uncultured Acetobacteraceae bacterium
CGGAAGAACCAGCGTTCGAAGATCAGCTCGAATACCCGGCGGTCGTCCTGGGACTTGGCGATCGTCGTCGCCAGCGCCTCGCGAAAGTCGGCCTGCGAGGTCCAGGCGACGTGTTCGAGCGCCGCGAACGCGTCAAGGATCTCCGACGTCCCGACCGCCACCCCCTCGCCGCGCAGCTCCAGCACCGTTCCGGCCGAACGCGCCGGCGCCGCCGCTGCCGACAGCACCAGCGCGAGTGCCAGCCGGCGCGCGGCACCGCGTGGCACGTCAGCCGACGCCGAGCAGCTCGACGTCGAAGATCAGCGTGGCGTTCGGCGGGATCACGCCGCCGGCGCCGCGCGCGCCGTAGCCGTGCTCGGGCGGCAGCACCAGGGTGCGCCTGCCGCCGACCTGCATGGTGGCGACGCCGAGATCCCAGCCGGAGATCACCTCGCCCATCCCCAGCGTGAAGCCGAACGGGGCGCCGCGGTCGCGCGAGCTGTCGAACTTGCGGCCCGCCTGGCCTCGATCGTCGAGCCAGCCGGTGTAGTGCACCGACACCCTCTGTCCGGCCGCGGGCGTCGGCCCGTCGCCGACCACCGCGTCGCGGTAGCGCACCCCCGAAACCATGGTGACCAGGCCATCGGCGGACACATCCTCAGCCATCGACACGCTCCCATCGGTGCACCCAGGGCTTCTAGATCATTCCCTGCGGACGGCCAACCGCGGCGGCAACCCGCGGCGGCGTGATTTTGTTCCTGTTTTGTTCATTATCCTGTAGCCTTCCGCCATGCGCTACGTCGAGCTGCAGGTCACCTCGAACTACTCCTTCCTGCGCGGCGCCAGCCACGTGGAGGAGCTGTTCGCCCAGGCCGCGGCGCTCGGCATGGACGCGCTCGCCGTCACCGACCGCAACAGCCTCGCCGGCATCGCGCGCGCCCACCATCGCGCGGCCGAGACCGGGGTGCGGCTGATCACCGGCTGCCGGCTCGACCTCGCCGACGCGCCCTCGCTGCTGGTCTACCCCACCGGCCGCGACGGCTACGGCGGCCTGTGCCGGCTGCTCAGCATCGGCAAGTCGCGCGCCGGCAAGGGCAGGTGCGCGCTCTCCTGGTCGGACCTGTCGGACTGGAGCGAGGGGCTGCTCGCCATCCTGCTGCCGCCGGCCGACCAGCCGGCCTGCGCACGCGAGATGGGCCGCCTGCGCGAGCTGTTCGGCGACCGCGCCTACTGCGCGCTGACCCTGCAGCGCCGCCCGAACGACCACGAACGCCTCTCGCGCACCGCCGCGCGCGCCGCGGCCTCGCGCGTCGTCCCGGTGGTCACCGGGGACGTGCTCTACCACCACAAGCAGCGGCGCATCCTGCAGGACGTGGTGACCTGCATACGCGAGGGCTGCAGCATCGAGCAGGCCGGCTTCCGGCGCGAGCGCTCGGTCGACCGCCACCTGAGGTCGCCGCAGGAGGTCTGCCGCCTGTACGGGACCTCGCACGAGGCGGCACTGGCGGCGAGCCTGGAGATCGCCGGGCGCTGCCGCTTCTCGCTCGACATGCTCGCCTACCAGTATCCCGAGGAGAGCGAGACGCCGGGCCTGGACGACCAGCAGGACCTCGAGCGGCTGGTGCGCGAGCGGGCGCCCGTGGTGTATCCGCACGGCGTGCCGGAGGCGGTCGCGGCACAGCTTCGCCACGAGCTGTCGCTGGTGGCGACGCTGAGCTACGCGCCCTACTTCCTCACCGTGAACGCCATCGTGCGCTTCGCCCGCGAGAGCGGCATCCTGTGCCAGGGACGCGGCTCAGCCGCCAACTCGGCAATCTGCTACGTGCTCGGCATCACCTCCATCGACCCGGTGCAGTCGGGGCTGCTGTTCGAGCGCTTCGTCTCGGCCGACCGCGACGAGCCGCCCGACATCGACGTCGATTTCGAGCATGAGCGGCGCGAGGAGGTGATCCAGTGGATCTACCGCCGCTACGGCCGCGACCGCGCCGCACTGTGCGCGGTGATCTCGCGCTACCGCTCGCGCGGCGCGCTGCGCGACGTCGGCAAGGTTATGGGCCTGCCGGAGGACGTCACCTCCGCCCTGGCCTCTCAGGTCTGGGGCTGGAGCGAGGACGGCGTCGACGAGGAGCACGCGCGGGCGCTGAACCTCAACCTCGCCGATCCCCGGCTGCGCCTGACGCTGCAGCTGGCGCGCGAGCTGATCAACTTCCCGCGCCACGCCAGCCAGCATCCGGGGGGCTTCGTGCTGACCCGCGAGCGGCTCGACACGCTGGTGCCGATCGAGCCGGCGGCGATGGCGGACCGCCAGGTCATCGAGTGGGACAAGGACGACATCGACACGCTGCGCTTCATGAAGGTCGACGTGCTGGGGCTCGGCATGCTCGGCTGCATGCG
>CAXTOC010000372.1:0-2373 GCA_964245725.1 uncultured Acetobacteraceae bacterium
CGCCAAGTCGCTGCTTCAGGACGGCCAGGAGGTCGTGCTGCTCGACAGCCTCAGCCGGCCGGGCGTGGAGCGCAACCTGGCGTGGCTCGCCTCCCGGCACGGCGAGCGGCTGCACCCGATCCTGGCCGACATACGCGACACCGCCGCACTGCGCGAGGCGGTGACGGGAGCGGCGGCGGTGTTCCACCTGGCGGCCCAGGTGGCGGTGACCTCCAGCCTGCTCGATCCGCGTCACGACTTCGCGGTCAATGCGGAGGGCACCGTGAACGTGCTGGAAGCGATACGGCAGCACGCGCCGCGGGCGCCGCTGGTGTTCGCCAGCACCAACAAAGTCTACGGGCAGCTCGCCGACGTCGCGGTGTCGGATGCGGACGGGCGCCACCTGCCGCGCGACGAGGCGCTGCGCCGGTTCGGCATCGACGAGACGCGGCCGCTCGATTTCTGCACGCCCTATGGCTGCTCCAAGGGAGTCGCCGACCAGTACGTGCTCGACTACGCGAAGTCGTACGGGCTGCGCAGCGCGGTGCTGCGCATGAGCTGCATCTACGGACCGCGGCAGTTCGGGACCGAGGACCAGGGATGGATCGCGCATTTCCTGATCCGCGCGCTGCGACGCGAGCCGATCACGATCTTCGGCGACGGCAAGCAGGTGCGCGACGTGCTGCACGTCGACGATGCCGTGCGCGCCTACCGGGCGGTGCTCGGCGGCATCGACGGCGCGCGCGGGCGCGCCTTCAATCTCGGCGGCGGTCCGGCGAACGCGGTCAGCCTGCACGAGGTGCTGACGGAGATCGCCGGCGTGCTGGGCCATGCGCTCGAGCTCCGCTACGAGCCCTGGCGCGCCGGGGATCAGCCATACTTCGTCGCCGACACGCGCCGGCTGCAGCAGGTGCTGGGCTGGCGCGCCGGGATCGGCTGGCGCGAGGGCTTGCGCGACCTGGCGGCGTGGCTGCGCGCCGATCTCGGCCGGCCGGCCGCCGCGGACCTGACCGTGGGGCAGAGGCTGCTGGCATGAAGGTCGCATTGGTCAACCCGCCGTGGCGCTTCGAGGGCAGCATCTACTTCGGCTGCCGCGAGGCGCATCTGCCGCTGGAGCTCGGCTACGCGCAGGCGCTGCTGCAGGCGGCGGGGCACCGGACGCTGATGCTGGACGGCAACCTGCTCGCGCAATCGGCGGAGGCGCTGTGCGAGCAGATCGAGCGCTTCGGCGCCGAGATGACCGTGCTGACGACTGCACCCACGTACCTGTTCTGGCGCTGCGCGCCGCCGGAGCTGAGCGTGCCGGCCGCGTTCCTGCGCACGCTCGGCCGGCGCGGCGGCCGCACGGTGGCGATCGGGCCGCACGGCTCGGTGACGCCCGGCATCACCCTGCGCAAGCTGGGCGTCGACCTGGTGGTGCGCGGCGAGAGCGAGGAGGCGATCGTGGCACTGGCGGCGTCGCACGACTGGTCCCGGGTGGCGTCGGTCGCGGTCCTCGAGGGCGACACGGTGCGGGTCAACGGCGCGCCTGCCGTGAGCCCGTTCGTGAACCTGCCGGCGCTGCGCTGGCCGGACGGCTGGGTCTCGCGGCACGCGCACCATCATCACCGCTTCGGCAGCACGCCGCGCGGCCTCGGCGCCGAGGTGGAGGCGTCGCGCGGCTGTCCGTACAGCTGCAGCTTCTGCGCCAAGATCGACTTCCGCGACCAGTACCGCCGGCGCGACCTCGGCATCCTGCTCCAGGAGATCGACGGGCTGATCGCCCAGGGCGTCGGCTACCTCTACTTCATCGACGAGATCTTCCTGCCGCAGAAGCCGCTGCTCGAGGCGCTGGTCGCACGCGACGTGCAGTTCGGGGTGCAGACCCGGATCGACCTGTGGAAGCCGGAGCTGCTCGAGCTGCTGGGCCGGGCTGGATGCGTGTCGATCGAGGCCGGGATCGAGAGCCTGACGCCGGAGGGGCGCGAGGCGCTGGCCAAGCGCTGCCGCCTGCAGACCGAGGACCTGGCCGCGCTGCTGATCCAGGCGCGGCGGCACGTGCCCTTCGTGCAGGCCAACCTGATCGGCATGGAACAGGACGACCCGACCCTGGTCACGTACTGGCGCGACGCGCTGATGCAGGGCGGGGTCTGGGCCAACGAGCCGGTGCCGCTCTATCCCTACCCGAGCTCGCCGAGCTACCGCGCGCTGTGGGGCGAGCCCGACGATCTCGCCTGGGAACGCGCGCACGACCACTACCTGGCGGCGTTCTCGTCGTTCAGCGACATCCAGGACGAGCGCCCGGTGCCGCTGCCGCAGCTGGAAGCGAGTTGCTGCCCGGCGCGATGACGCGGCCGCGCCGTGTGCTGATGACGCTCGACGCCGTGGGCGGGGTGTGGCGGTATGCGCTCGACC
>CAXTOC010000373.1:0-2369 GCA_964245725.1 uncultured Acetobacteraceae bacterium
GCGTTGTAATCGTGAGCACACTCGATCACGTGACCGCGCCGGTCGAGATAGCCCCTGGCCGCCTCCCCCTGCGGACGGCGCAGCTGCGCCTCGCACCTCTTGGCGGCGGCCTCCAGCCAGTCCTGCAGGCCCCGCCGCCGCGGCTCGCGCGCGACCGGGCCTCCGCATCAGGCGCGCCGAAGCCGTCGCGGTCGCCGGTATCGAGATAGCTCTCGACGGCCAGACCTTCCGCCAGCAGGATCGAGTGCCGGTCGCACTCGATGTGGTGCACGCTGTAGCGGGTGAGGCCGGCCTCGTGCACGATGCTGGCGCCGTTGACCAGCATCCGCGCCGGAACCAGGCTGCCCGCCGCGAGGATGCAGTGCTCGGCGGTGATCAGCAGGTCGCGGCAGGGGACGTTGTCGGCGAAGGCGTGCGCGCGTATCCGCACCGGGGTCGCGTCGAGCGAGCCGTCTCCGCCGAGCGAGGCCCGCTCGCCGCTGCGCGCGCCGGCCCAGCGCACCCGGCCGGGCAGTTTCCTGGAGCCGCCCGGCTCGTGCTCGACGGTCAGCACCAGGTCGCCTTCCGCCAGCGTCTCGACCGCGACTGGTCCCGACGGGGTCTCGATCCGCGTGCCGGCGAGGAAGCAGTTCAGCGTGACGATCGTGCCGCCCGTGGCGGCCGTGCTCAAGCTGAAGCTCGCGGTGATGCCCGCGGCCAGCGTCACGTTGCTCAGCGTCTCGCTCGCGGTGCCGCCGCTGCCCGTGAGCGTGATGCTGTGGCTGGCGCTGCTGTAGCTGGCGGCGGAGAACTGCGCCGTGCCGAACTGCAGGCTGTCGCCGACATCGAGCGACTCGATCGCGTCGGTGAACCTGCCCGAGATGAAGTCGGCGGCGTCCGCGATGTCCAGGCTGCTGGTGCCGTCGCTGGAGGTGGCGCCGAACAGGAAGCTGGTGCCGGCGATCAGCCCCACCGTGGAGTCCATCGTCAGCGTGCCGCCGTCGAGGGTGAAGGCGTCGCCGCCGCCGGAGAGCAGGCTGGTCGTCGAGGAGGTGACCTCGAGCGTCCCGCCGCGGTCGATGGTGACGTTGCCGCCGCCGAGCTGGCCGACGCTGGCGCTGCCCTCGATGGTCAGGCCGGTTCCCTTCAGGGCCAGGCCGCCGATGGTCGCGTTGCCGGCGACGTCGAGCGCGCCGTTGCTCATGGTCAGGTTGCCGACATGCATCGTCGCACCCGCGGCGAGGCTGGCGCTGCCGACACCGGTGAGGTCGAGCTTGCTGCTGACCGCGAGGGTGCCCGCGGTGACGTCGAGGCGCGAGCTGAGGTCGGTGCTGCCGCTCGGCGTGAAGGCGAGCGTCGCGGCGCTGAGGCTTCCGGCGACGTCGACCTCGCTGTTGGAGCCAAGCGCCAGGCCGCTCGCCTGCAGGCTGCCGCCGGGCAGCACCGAGACCGTGTCCGCCGAGAGGCCGGTGGCGATGCCGAGCGAACCGGTGGTGCTCAGGGCGCCGCCGACCAGCAGCGTGCCGGCGGTGTTGAAGGTGACGGAGGCGACCGTGATGGTGCCGTCGACCACCGAGGCGCCGCTCTTGGTCAGGTTCAGGATCACGCTGTCGGCGGCACCGGGAACGACGCCGGTGGACCAGTTCGTCGCCGCCGACCACAGATAGTCGTTGGCGTAGGGTCCGGTGGTCTGCTTGACGTTCTGGTTGAACGTGCTGGCCATGCGCGCCTCGTGTCGAGGATAAAGCGTGACGGATCGCCGGGATGACCGCGCACGAGCGCTGCGGCCTCGACTTGACCCACAGCCGCGGACGCCGGCTATGACCGCTGTCGTTACGTCCAGATCATTCCGGCTGGGTCAACCCGGCGTCGTCCTAGGCGGCGAGACCGATGCCCGGCTCCGGCCGCAGCGGGTAGCGCATCCGCGCGGCGAGCCGGACCTCGAGGAAGCTGTCGGTCTCGCACGGGTCCGGCAGCGCCAGGCTCGCGCGACCGTCGGTCCAGCAATGTCCGTCCTCGCCGGCATGCCAGCCGCTGCCCGACAGCGCCTGGTCGCGCAGCACAGTGTCGCTGAGGCCGCTCCACAGCGTGATCCGGCTGACCGCAACACCCAGCAGCCGCCGGTCGTCCACGAACGGGCCGATCACCTCCGACGGCCGTGCCGCGCGCGAGAGCAGGTGCGACGGGCGCGCGCCGGCGGGCATTTGGAACAGGTGCCGCTCCCCGCTGCACCAGCGTGCGCGCAGCACCCGGCCGTCAGCGAGCTGCAGGCAGAGATCAGGATCGTCCGACAGCGCCGGCACGACGGCGGCAGCGAGGCCAAGCCGCTCGGCGCGACGCCGCAGCGCCTGCCAGATCGGCTCGACCGCCTCGCGCTCGACGCGCAGCGG
>CAXTOC010000374.1:0-2365 GCA_964245725.1 uncultured Acetobacteraceae bacterium
CACCGGCACCAAGTCCGGCATCGCGCGCGCCAGCAGCGACAGCGTGCGCCCGAACACCGGCAACAGCCTCGGTGCCTCGCTGCGCCGGCTGCCGGGCATCAGCATGACCACCCGGCGTTCGGCGCCGAGACCGTGGCGGGCGCGGAAGCGTGCGGCATCGCCGCCATCCGCACCCGACTGCAGCACCGGGTGGCCGGTGAAGCGGGCATCGAGGCCGTGCCGCCGGAAGAACGCGGGCTCGAACGGCAGCAGGCAGAGCAGGCGCTCCCACAGGCCAGGAAACTCGCGCACGCGGTGCTCGCGCCAGGCCCACACCTGGGGTGCGACGTAGTGCAGGCGCGGGATGCCGAGCGGCTTGAGGCGGCGCAGCAGGCGCAAGGTGAAGCCGGGGCTGTCGATGGTGACCACCAGCGCCGGGCGCAGCCGGGCGATCTCGGCCTCGGCCTGCTCGAGCCGGCGGGCCAGGGCGCGCAGCCGCGGCAGCACCTCCAGCAGGCCCATCACCGCGAGCTCGCGCATCGGGAACAGGCTGCGCAGGCCCTGCTCGGCCATCCGGGCGCCACCGATGCCGCGGAACTCCAGGCCCGGGCGCAGCGCGGATAGCGCCTGCATCAGGCGGGCACCCAGCACGTCGCCGCTGGCCTCACCGGCGACCAGGAAGATGATCGGTCTCGCCTCGGTCTTGCGCAGAGAAGCGAGGCCAGGGCGCTGCCCTGGACCCGCTGGGGCCTGAGGCCCCGGACCGCCGGTCTTGTCGGGCACCTCAGGGGGTGCCGTACAAGGTTCCAGGCGGGACGCTCGGGGCGCTGAGCTCGGTCAGGCCGTCCGGACCGGCCTCGCGGAAGAAGCAGCTGCGCCGGCCGGTGTGACAGGCGACGCCGTACTGGTCGACCAGCAGCAGCACCGCGTCGCCGTCGCAGTCGAGCCGCACCGAGAGCACGCGCTGGGTCTGCCCGGACCGCTCGCCCTTGCGCCATAGCCGGCCGCGCGAGCGGCTCCAGTAGCAGGCCCAGCCGGTGCGCAGGGTCTCGTCCAGCGCCTCGCGGTTCATCCAGGCCAGCATCAGCACCTCGCCGGTGTCGTGCTGCTGCGCCACCGCGGCGACCAGGCCGTCGCGGTCGAACGTCACCGCATCCAGGATCACGCGGCGGGCGCCGGGAGACGCATCCAGCCGGGCACGCGCGCGTGCAGCGCGCCGTCCAGGGTCGCCCGCAGGTGCTCCAGGCGCAGCAGGGCGATGCCGTGGAAGTCGCGCGAGGACCGCATCGTGCCGACCTCGACCCCATCGCGGGTCAGCGCCGTGCCCGGTGGCGGCAGCACGGCCTGGGCGCTGACCGGCACCAGGCGTCGCTTGAGCAGGCCGCGATAGCGGGTGCGCGCGGTGAGCTCCTGGCCCATGTAGCAGCCCTTGCTCCAGGAGATGCCGCCCAGCTCATCGAACCCAGCCTCCAGCAGCACGGTCTTCTCGCTCTCGCAGTCGCGCGAGCCGTCCGGCAGCCCGAGCAGCAGGCGGTGGCGGTCCCAGTCGGTGTCGTCCGCCTCGCACGCGAGGGGGCCGGCCGCGAGGACGCGCCAGCCGGCTTCCGGCAGCCGCGGATCCGGCGCGATCAGGGCATTGGCCTCGGGCTGCGGCTGCCCGTCCCAGGCGACGTGGACGTGCAGCGCGGTCGGCGCGAGCTCGACCCTGGAGCGCAGCCGGTAGCGCGACAGGCGCTGGATCAGCATCGTCGCCTGCAGGCGCTCGCAATCGAGCAGCAGCCGGTCGCCATCGCTCAGCACGAAGAAGTCGGCCAGCCACTTGCCCTGCGGCGTCAGCAGGGCGGCCCAGACCGCGCGCCCCGGAGCGACGCGCGCGACGTCGTTGGACACCAGTCCCTGGAGGAACGCCACGCGGTCGGGACCGCCGACGGCGACCACCCCACGATCGGGAAGCAGTGCGAGCTTGAGCATGGCCCGAACTTGGCGTTTGCGCACCGACGGAGCAAGAGAGGCGTGCGGAAGGCCGGGGGGAGGTGTCCATGCGACCGCGTGCTGCACATGCCGCCGCTCCGCGGCGCGGGACGGTTGCTTGAGGTCGATCCTGTTCATCACCGCGACCCGGCTGGGCGACGCGGTGCTGTCCACCGGCCTGCTCGATCACCTGCGCGCGCTGCATCCCGACGCGCGCTTCACCGTCGCCTGCGGGCCGGTGGCCGCCGGCCTGTTCGACCGGCTGCCCGGCCGCGAGCGCACGCTGATCGTCACCAAGCGCCGCCTCGACCTGCACTGGTGGGAGCTGTGGCGGCACTGCGTCGGCACGCGCTGGGATCTCGCGGTCGACCTTCGCGGCTCGGCGGTGACCTGGCTGCTGCCGGCGCGCCGGCAG
>CAXTOC010000375.1:0-2355 GCA_964245725.1 uncultured Acetobacteraceae bacterium
AGCGAGCCGGCGAACAACCAGTTGCGTCTGCCCACGGCGACGCCGCGCAACGCACGTTCGGCGACCCCGTTGTCGATCTCGAGCCGGCCGTCGTCGAGGTACCGGGTCAGTGCCGGCCAGAGCTTGACGCCGTAGCGCAGGGCCTTGGCCATGTCCGACCTGGGCGACAGCTTGCGGAGCGCATCGTCGATGACGGCGCGGAGCGCGTCCACCACCGGCCTGCCAAGGTCCTGCCTGGCTTGGAGGCGGACATCGGGCGGCTGGCCCCGGACACTCGCCTCGACCTTGTAGAGCTGGCCGATGCACTCGAGCAGATCGGCGGTCAGCGACGTCGGGTTGCTGCGGTGCTCGTCGAAGATGCCGCGGCGGAAGTGAGCCCAGCACGCGACCTCGACCACGCAGCCGGTCCCGAACAGCTTTTTGTACCCGGCATAGGCATCGGCCTGGAGGTAGCCCGAGAACCCGGCCAGCTCGCGCTGCGGGTGCGCGCCGCTGCGGTCGGGCGTGAACCGGTACCAGACCAGCGGCGGGCTTGCGGCACCGCAGCCGCGATCGTCGACGGCATATACCCACAGCCGGCCCTGCGCCGTCTTGCCGCGTCCAGGATCGAGCACCGGAACGGGCGTGTCGTCGGTGTGGAGCTTGGCCGCCTTGAGGCCCTCCTCGCTGATGCGGCTGGCGATCGGATCGAGCAGGGCCGCAGCTTGGCCGGTCCAGCCGGCCAGCGTCGAGCGGTCCAGCTCGATGCCCTGCGCCGCCATCATCTCCGCCTGGCGGTATAGGGGCAGGTGGTGGTCGAACTTGGCGACGACCACGTGCGCCAAGGTGGCAAACGTCGCTCGGCCCCTGGCGATCGCCTTCACCGGCGCGGGCGCCTGGACGATGCGCTCGCATGAGCGGCAGCTGTACTTGGGGCGGACGTGGCGCACCACGCGCCAGCTCACCGGTGCGACGTCGAGCAGCTCGTCAGCGTCACGCCCGAGCGGGCGGAGCACGCCGCCGCAGGACGGGCACGCGCAGGCACCTGTCGCGGGCTCGTGCACGACCTCCTCGCGCGGCAGATGCGGCGGGAACGCACGCACCGGCGCCGGTCGCTCGTCTGGCGCCGGCCCGGCCTCGCGCGTAACGGCCACAGCCGCCTCGGCTTCCAGCTCCTCCAGCGTCAGCTCCAGCTGCTCGATCTGCCGGCTGAGCTTCTCGGACGAGTGCCCGAACTGCATGTGGCGGAGCTTGGCGAGCTGCGCGCGCAGGGTCTGGATCAGCAGGTCGCGGCTGTGGAGCTGGGCACGGGCGTCGGCGAGCGCGGCGTCGCGTTCCGCCAGCAGCGCTTCCAGCGCGGCGATGCGCTCGTCCCGATCGGGGGTGCACAGGCCCGCATCCGACACGGCCAGGGTATAGCCGATCGGGCCGGTTCGGGCCAGCAGAACCGCAGACTATCGGCGCTTATCAGCCCGCGAGCGACGGCCGCCATGCCTGCTCCGGTCGCCGCCAGTCGATGCCCTCCAGCAGCATCGACAGCTGCGCCGGCGTGAGCGCCACCGTGCCGGTCGCGGTCACCGGCCAGACGAACCTGCCGCGGTCCATCCGCTTGGAGAACAGGCACAAGCCCTGGCCATCGTACCAGAGCAGCTTCACCAGATCGCCGCGCTTGCCCCGGAACGCGAACATCGCGCCGGTATGCGGGTCCTCCTTCAGCACCTGCTGGACGAGCACCGCCAGGCCGTCGAACCCCTTGCGCATATCCGTCGCGCCGCACGCCAGCCACACCTTGCCGGGCGTCGCCGCGCCGGGGAATGCCGGCAGCGCCGACGCGCTCACCGTCCGAGTACGCCCAGCACCCGCGACAGCGCCTCGGCGTCCACCGCCGCGTCGACGCTCAGCCGTATGCCAGACGGCAGCTCGATCGCGATCCGACCCGGCGGGTCGATGCAGACAGGTGGGGGTGCCGGCACCGGTGCCGGCGGCTGGTCTATCACGCGCACTTCGGCAAAGCAGGGTGGCGCCTCCACCATCGGCCCGAGCAGCGCCGGGCGCGGCGTGCTCGCCAGCTCGCCCGACATCGCCTGCCGACGCCACGTATACAGCAGCCCGCTGGTGACCTCGTGCCGCTCGATCGAGTTGCGGACCGAACCACCCGGCCCGAATGCGTCGCGCAGCATCGCCAGCTTCTGCTCCACCGTCCATGCGCGACGACCGGACACCCGCGCCACCACCTCGATCCGACTACTCATACGATCGCTCGTAGGACCACTCGCAATCGATCCCACCTCATCCTCCACCGCGACGCTCCGCCCAAAGCGCCCAAGCATCGCGGTACGCGCAATCAGCGCAAGGCGGCCGTCAGACCACGCTTAC
>CAXTOC010000376.1:0-2313 GCA_964245725.1 uncultured Acetobacteraceae bacterium
GATCGTGTTCGCGGTGCGCTGGCTGCTGCGCCGCTTCTCCGGCGCCATGCCGGCCTGTCGAGCGGCGGCTACAACCAGGCGAACGCGCGCACGATGTCCGGCTGGGGCGGCCGCGCGCCGCCGCCGGCGATCGCGGCGCCGGACTACCGCCAGTTCGAGCAGACACTGCGCGACGTGCAGTCGGCCTGGACCCGCTCCGACGTGCCTGGGCTGCAGCGCCTGGCGACTCCCGAGATGGTGCGCTACTTCGCCGAGCAGCTGCAGGACCAGGCGCGCCGCGGCGTGCGCAACGCCGTCTCGGACGTGCGGCTGGAGCGCGGCGACCTGTCGGAAGCCTGGAGCGAGGGCGGCCGCGACTACGCGACCGTGGCGATGCGCTACTCGATGATCGACGTCACCACCGATGCCGGCGGCCGCGTCGTGGACGGCAGCGCGAGCGAGCGGGTCAGCGTCGGCGAGCTCTGGACCTTCGCGCGCGTCCCCGGCGGCACCTGGGGCCTGTCCGCGATCCAGCAGGTCCGCTAGAGCGTGGTAATCGGGGTCTGGGGCCCGAGGCCCCAGCGGGTCCAGGGCAGTGCCCTGGCCTAGCGCTGGATCCGTATCACCCCGCCCGCACGCCGGCGCTCCCATCCGAGGCGTTCCAGCTCCGGCATGGCCGCCGCCGCCTCGGGATACCCGAGGCAGAAGTACCCGATCAGGGTCCAGCGTGCCGGAACGTCCAGCAGCGTTGCCAGCGCGGCCGGATCGAGGATCGAGACCCAGCCGAGGCCGAGCTGCAGCGCGCGCGCCGCGAGCCAGAGCGTGTGCACCGCCATCACCGCCGAGTAGGTCGTGGCGTCCGGCATCGTCAGGCGACCGAGGCTGCGCCCCTGTGCGGGCTCGGGTTCGGCGAACACAGCGAACTGGCAGGGGGCCTGGTCGAGCCCGGCGAGCTTGAGGCTCGCGTAGAGCGCAGCGTCATCATCGGCCTGCGCCGCCAGGGCGGAGGCGTTGCAAGCCGTGAAGTTGGCCCGCACCGCGGCACGCCGCGCCGGGTCGTCGACCATCACCAGCCGCCAGGGCTCGCTCAGCCCCACCGACGGCGCGAGGGACGCGACGCCGATCAGCCGATCCAGCAGCTCCGCCGGAACCGGGTCGGAGCGGAAGCGGCGAACGTCGCGGCGCCAGCGGAACAGCTCCAGCAGCCGCGCGTGGAAGGCACCGTCGAAGATCGGCTCGTCCGCGTCGGCCGGGGTGTCGGTCATGACGACGAGCCTACAGCATCCGCGCCGGGCGTGCTGCGCCCCGCCGCTCAACCGATCACCACCGTCTCCTCTGACAGCACGAACTCGCAGCCCGCAAGGTCGAGGAACTTTGCCTCGTCGGGCCGGACGATCTCCATGTAGCGGGGCGCGGTGAAGACGGCCTGCAGTGCCGCGAGGTCGTCGAACCAGAGCTCGGTGATCCCGTCGAAGCGGACCGGCGGCAGACCGGGAAGCGCGATCGGGACGCTGTGGCACTGGACGTAGCGGCGCACGTGCTGCCGCACTTCGGGCAGGGTGCAGAACAGCGGCGCGTGCCTCTCCCGGTGATACGCGACGAACGCCTCGTGGCTGAGCGCGGGATGGCGCCGCAGCAGGATGGTGAACTTGATCATGGCGATGCTCCAGGCGGCGGATGGCGGCGGGGCCCGGATTGGACAACGCCCGACCGTTGCTTACATTGCACACATGGGAGCTTTGCTTACAGTGTCAACATCTGGTTCGAGGCGCTATCGTCGCGGCGACCTTCGCGTGGCATTGTTCGCGGCGGCGCTCGACCTGCTGGCGGAGGACGGCGCCGACGCGCTCTCGCTGCGCCAGGTCGCGCGGCGTGCGGGGGTTTCCGCCATGGCTCCCTATCGGCACTACGCCGACAAGGAGGCGCTGCTCGCGGCACTCGCCACGCACGGCTTCCAAGGGCTGCACGAGGTGCTGCAGCGGGCGGACCAGCAGGCCGCGCCGGGTCGCGCGCTGGTGGACCAGGCCGTCGCCTACGTGCGTTTCGCGCTCTCCCATCCTGCCCTGTTCCGGCTTATCTCCAGCCCCAAGCGCCCGGCAGCGCATCCGGATCTGGTCGCGGCCGCCGACGCCACCTACGGCGTGCTGTCGGGCCGCATCGCCGCTGAGGCGGCCGATGGCCGCGACCGTGACGCACGCGCCGTCGGCTGCTGGGCGCTGGCGCATGGCTTGGCTGCCCTGTTCCTCGACGGTCAGATCAGCGAGAGGATGGCGGCGCCGACAGACGAGGTGATCGAGCGGGTGGCCCAGGCGATGCTGACCGACGCCGCCTGAT
>CAXTOC010000377.1:0-2307 GCA_964245725.1 uncultured Acetobacteraceae bacterium
CACGACGCGGTCGAGATTGGCCTGCGCGTCGGCGGCCGCCTGCCGCCGGGCGCGGCGCAGCTCGTCGGTCGCGTGGTCGGCCTCGTCCTTGCCGCGGCGCGCCGTCTCGAGGTCCCCCTCGATACGCTCCCGGCGCTGCTCGAGCACCGAGGCGACGCGGGGCAGCGCCGAGCGGCTGAGCAGCAGGTAGAGCAGGAGGAAGATCAGCGCGCCCCAGATCACCTGCCACTTGGTGAGCGGGTTGGCGAAGTCGAGCTGCGGCATGCCGGCGGCCACGGCTCCGGGTGCCGCCGCCGTCAGCAGCGGTGCCGCCAGCAGCAGCGCCTTGATCCGCCGGGCCAGGGACATCGTCGTTCGCTTCCGGATCAGCCGAACAGGACGAGGAAGGCGATCAGCAGCGCGTACAGCGCGACCGCCTCGGTCAGCGCGAAGCCAAGGATGCCGATGCCGAACACGTGCGGCCGGGCGGCGGGATTGCGCGCGATCGAGGTCACCAGGGCGGCGAAGATGTTGCCGATGCCGACGCCGACGCCGGCGAGCGCGATGACGGCCAGACCGGCGCCGATGTCCTTGGCGGCTGCGAGATCCATGGAGAAATCCTTCTGGGTGGGGGTGAGGAGAGGACGGTCGGCAGGAACCGCGGCTTCAGTGCGCCACCGCCTCGCGCAGGTAGATGCAGGTGAGGATGGCGAACACGTAGGCCTGCAGCGCGCCGACCAGCAGCTCGAGCGCCATCAGCGCCATGTTCACGATCAGCGGGGCGACGCCCAGCACCGGACCGACCAGGTGCAGTCCGCCGAGCAGGATGGTGAAGGCCGCGAACATCTCGAACATGACGTGGCCGGCGACCATGTTGGCGAAAAGTCGGATCGACAGGCTGACCGGCCGCGACAGGAAGGTCAGGATCTCGATCGGCACCAGCAGCGGCGCCATCGCGATCGGCGCGCCTTCCGGTAGGAAGTGGGTGAAGAACTTCACCCCCTGGCTGAGCAGCGCCACGATCAGCGCCACCGCGAACACCATGACCGCCAGCGCCGCGGTGACCGCGATGTGGCTGGTGTAGGTGAAGGAGCCCGGGATCAGGCCGATATAGTTGCCGAACAGGATGAAGAAGAACAGCGTGAAGACGAACGGGAAGAAGCGCCTGCCCTCGTGGCCGATCTGGTCCGACGCCATCCGGTAGATGAACTCGTAGGCCAGCTCGACGGCAGCCTGCAGGCGCCCGGGCACGATCGCGCGGCGGCGCATGCCGACATACAGGAACAGCAGGATCAGGACGGAGCTGGCGAGCATGTAGAGGACGGACTGGCTGACGTAGAAATCGGTGCCCAACGCACCCAGCACCGGGTGCAGCCTGAACTGCCCGAGCGCGTCGATCGTGCTGTGTCCGCCCGCCAAACTCATTTCCTCCACGGGCCTCCCGTTCGGGAACCCATAGCCTTATCGATCCGGCCGCTCTACCCGGCCCGCGCCCGGCATCACCAGGCGCCACACATTGACGATGCCGGCGATGCCGCCGAGGAACGCGAACAGGATCAGGAGCAGCGGGCGGGTCTTCAGCCAGCTATCCAGTCCCCAGCCGATCGCCAGTCCCACGATCACCGCGGCGACCAGCTCGACGCCGACCCGCATCACCAGTCCGAACGAGCTCTGATCGATCGCGCCGCCGGTCGAGGCCGGCTCGACATCGAGATGCCGGTTCCTGGCCTCACTCAGCCGCTGGTCGAAGGATCCGCCAGCTCCGGGCGATCCATCCGGGTCCGTTTTCGTTTCTCCCAGCCTGCTGACTCGAACGTTTCCCCGCCGGCGGCGAGCGCCAGGGCTAGCTACCGGCGGTGCAATGACCTGTCAAGCAAGCGGAAGTGCGGCTCGCACCGGGATTGGCCCGATAAGACAATGAAATCGCTGGCACTGCGGAAGCCTGCGACAGGCGGCTCGCGGGCCGGGCGGGCTTGCGCGACCGGGGCGCGCGGCATTAGCACGTCGGTGGCCGCCCGGAGAGCGAAGATGCCGACGCCACGCGAGCCGATCCGTGTGCGGGTCGCGCAGCCCGCCGACCTGCCGCCGCTCGCGACGCTGATCGACCGCGCCATCGCGATGCTGCAGCACAGCCTCGACGCCCGCCAGATCGAGGCCAGCCGGGCGATCATGGGCCTGGACACCCAGCTGGTCGAGGACGGCACCTACCTGGTGGCCGAGTGCCGCGGCGTCATCGCCGGCTGCGGCGGCTGGAGCCGGCGCGCCACGCTGTTCGGCGGCGACCACGCCGCCGGGCGCGACGCGCGCTGGCTCGACCCGAGCGTCGAC
>CAXTOC010000378.1:0-2307 GCA_964245725.1 uncultured Acetobacteraceae bacterium
GAACCAGGCTGCGGCCGCCGTCGCGGGCGGCCTGCGCGCGGCGCTGCAAGGCGGGGCGCTAGGACGTCCGGTCACCAGCACCGGGCGGGTCAACGCGATCTCCTGCAGCCGCGGCCTGCCGGGTGACGCCGGGAGCTGCGCCAGCGCCACCGACCCGCGCGGCGCCGGGCTCGCCGTCGGTAGCAACTAGGGATCGCGGTGCTCAAGCAGGGGAAGGGCGGCGCGATCGAGCCCTTCCTGGTGATGGACGTGATCGCCCGGGCGAACGCACGGCAGGCCGCGCTGCCGCCGGGCGCTCCGGGCGTCATCCACATGGAGGTCGGCCAACCCGCTACCGGCGCGCCTCGCGGTGCGGTCGCGGCGGCGATACGGGCGCTGCAGGGCGGCGCGACGCTCGGCTACACCGAAGCGTTCGGGCGGCGCCCGCTGCGCGAGCGGATCGCCCGGCACTACGAGGAGTTCTACGGCATTCCGCTGGCCGGCGGCCGGATCGCGCCCGGGCGCATCGCGGTGACCACCGGCGCCTCGGGTGGCTTCCTGCTGGCCTTCCTCGCCGCCTTCGACCCCGGCGATCGGGTGGCGCTCGCCACCCCGTACTACCCGCCCTACGTGAACATCCTGAGCGCGCTCGGCATGGTGCCGCTGGCGCTGCCGACCGGCCGGGAGAGCCGCTTCCAGCCCACCATCGCGATGCTGGAGGCGATGGCGGAGGTGCCGGGAGGGCTGCCGGACGGGCTGATCGTCGCCTCGCCCTGCAATCCGGCCGGCACCACGCTGGATGCCTGCGAGCTCGCGGCGCTGTCGCGATGGTGCGACGCGCACGGCGTGCGGCTGATCAGCGACGAGATCTATCACGGGCTGAACTGGGAGGCGCCGCCCGCCACCGCGGCGGCGTTCAGCGACAGCGCAATCATCATCAACAGCTTCTCGAAATACTGGAGCATGACCGGCTGGCGGGTCGGCTGGATGGTGCTGCCCCACGACCTGCTGCGGTCGGCCGAGCGGCTGGGCCAGAACATGTTCATCAGCGCCCCGCACATCTCGCAGCTAGCGGCGGAGGCGGCGTTCGACTGCGCCCACGAGCTCGAGGCCAACCTGCAGCGCTACCGGCGGGCACGGGCGCACCTGCTGCGGGCACTGCCGCAGGCAGGCTTCGCCGGTCTGTCGCCGGCGCAGGGCGCGTTCTACCTCTACGCCGACGTCTCGTCGCGCAGCACCGACAGCGTCGGCTTCGCCGCGCGCATCCTGGACGAGACCGGCGTCGCGGTGACGCCGGGGGTGGATTTCGATGCGCGGCGTGGGCACCGCTTCCTGCGCTTCTCCTATTGCGCCAGCGAGGCGGAGATGCGCGAGGCCACGGACCGTCTGGGCCGCCTCGCCGGCTGAGGCGGCGCACGGCACCGGCGGGTCAGGCCGGCTCGCGCGCCGCCTGGCTCCAGAAGAAGGTCAGCTCGTGCCGGTTGTGCGCGAGATGCATCAGGCAGGCGCCGGGGATGGCCGCGAACTGGTCGGCGACGTCGTGGTCGGTCTCGCCCTGGAACTTGATCGTGCACAGGATGCGCGCCGCACGGCCGGCGTCGATCCAGCGCCTGACCAGGGCGAGCAGACGCGCCGGGTAGGCGATGATGTCGCTGCACAGCCAGTCCACCGCCGGCTCGCGGTGTGGGTCGATGCCGAAGGCGCTCTCGCGGCGATGCGTCACCAGCGGATGCGCCGCGACCGACGGCGCGAGCTCGGCCTTGTCCACCGCGACGACACGCGCGCCGAGCTGCGCCAGCGCCCAGCTCCAGCCGCCGGGCGCCGCGCCGAGATCGAGGCAATCCTCTCCGGGCGCGGGAGCCACACCTAGTCGCGTGCAGGCTTCCCACAGCTTGAGGTAGGCGCGCGACGGCGGCCCTTGGCGATCCTCGACGAAGCGGCACACGCCGCCGGGGAACGGGCTGGTCTTGCTGGTGCTGAGCAGCAGCCGATCCGGCGCCAGCAGCGTCCAGGCACCGAGCGGCGCCCGCGGCGGAGCCTGCGGGAAATGCAGCGGCGCCCCCTTCACCGGCGGCAGCTTGGCCGCGATCAGCCCGCAGCGGCCGCGATGGGCCTGCGCATGCAGGCTCCAGTTGCGCTGCCGTTCGCGCAGCAACCGTGCCGCGGCACCCACCGACGCGCAGGCGAGCAGCTCCGGGGCGGTCCACACGTCCAGCGCCCACGAGCAGGCGAGCGGCGGGTCCGGCGACAGCGCCAGCAGGCCGTGCCAGCCCGCGACGCGGGCGCCGCGCCGGGATTGAATTGGCCCTTGCGCATGCGCGCGATCTT
>CAXTOC010000379.1:0-2301 GCA_964245725.1 uncultured Acetobacteraceae bacterium
GCCCGCGGCGGCCCGCGCCTGGTCGAGCGCGCGCCGGGCCCGGCCGTGCAGCAGCGCCAACAGCGTCGCCTCGGCCTCGCGCAGTCCGGCCCCGAGCGCGCGGTAGCGGCTGGCCTGATGCGACTGCGCGTCGAGTTCGCTCAGCCGCGCCTGGAGCTGCAGTCGCAGATCCTCGGCGCGGGCGAGGTTCGCCTCGGCGGCACGCAGCTTGAGTTCCGCCTCGTGCCGTCTCGCGTGCAGGCCGGTGATGCCGGCGGCCTCCTCCAGGATCGACCGGCGTTCCTCCGGACGCGCCGCGACGATGGCGGCGACACGGCCTTGGCTGACCACGCCCGAGGAGCGGGCGCCGCTGGCCAGGTCGGCGAACAGGGTCTGCACGTCGCGAGCCCGCGCCTCGCGGCCATTGACCCGGTAGGAGCTGCCGGCGCCGCGCTCGATCCGCCGCGTGATCTCCAGCTCCGGTGCGTCGAAGGACGGCGGATCGGGGGGTGGCGGCGCGGATGGTGTCTGGTCGTGCGGGTCGGGGGCGAGGCCCTCGGCATTCTCCAGCGTCAGGGTGACTTCGGCGAACTGCCGCGCCGGTCTGGCGGCGGTGCCGGCGAAGATCAGGTCGTCCATCTCGCCGCCGCGCAGCGAGCGCGCCGAGCTCTCGCCCATCGCCCATCGCAACGCCTCGACCACGTTGGACTTGCCGCAGCCGTTCGGCCCGACGATCCCGGTCAGCCCCGGCAGGATCTCGACGCTGGCCGCTTCGGCGAAGCTCTTGAAGCCGGCGATGCGAAGCCGGACGAAACGGGCGGCCACCCGCGACAGGACCGTCGTCGGCTCAGGCGCCGGCCGCGGTGACCTGCTTGAGGAAGGCGGCATAGTCGATCTCGCCGGAGTGGGTGGCGGTGCCGAACACGAAGGTCGGCGTGCTGTCGATCTTGAGCGTGCTCTGCGCGCGGTCCTGCTCGGCGAGGATGGCGCGGCGCAGGCCGTCATCGTTGATCGCGGCGTCGAAGCTCGCCTTCGGCATGCCGGCGAGTGCCGCCATCTGCTGCAGCTGCGCCTGCGGATCGACGTCGCGCGCGAACGCCCAGCGGTCCTGGCTCGAAAGCAGCGCCAGCACGAACGGCTCGTAGCGCTCGGCCGGCAGGCTGCGCGCCACCATCGCGGCGGCCAGTGCGAGTTGATCGAGCGGAAAATCCTTGAACAGGTAGCGTATGCGGCCGGTGTCGATCAGCTTCGCCTGCACCTCCGGGAACACCTCCTGCGCGAAGCGGGCGCAATGGGTGCAGGTCAGCGAGAACCACTCCTGCACGACGAGCCTGGCCTCGGGCCTGCCCAGGATGCGCTCGCCCATGCGCGGATCCGCCGCCTGGGCCGGCGCCTGCGTCGGGGTCTGAGCCATTGCCGGCGTGACGCCGGCGGCCATGATCGCACCGAGCAGGGAACGGCGGCGAAGGGTGGTCGACATGCGGCGGGCTCCCGGTCGGCGCGGCATTTAGCCGCTCGCCTCGCGGCAAGGCAAGGGTGGCGGGCTCGGTGCGCCGGGGCCAGGCGCCCCGGGCCCCTCCGGTCCGGCAACCGCCTGCGAAGGCGAGGTTTTCGGCTCTCGCGCGGGGCCTGGGGGTGCGTCGGACGGGGCTGCCTGCCGCCGCCGCGCGATCTGCCCGCCGAGTGCCGCCAGCGCGTCGCGCAGCGGACCCTCCGGCATGTCCGGGATCTCGACCGGAGGCAGCGGCGCCCGCGGCGCGGGCAGGGGCACCCGTGCGGCCGTCTCCTCCTGGACGAAGCGCAGGCGGTCGACCAGCAGGCGGCCGTAATGACCGTTGATGCGACCGATCAGCAGCTGCGACTGGTGCTGCAGCTCCAGCGCCGTCGGACCGGCGCAGGCCAGGGTCAGCGTGCCGGCGGAGAGCCGTCGCGGCAGGGTGACGCCGGCCAGCGCGGGCCCGACCACGATCTCCCAGTCCGCGATCAGCTGGGCGGCGGCGGCGTTGCGGCTGCGCAGCGCCGGCCGGGTGATCGCCGGCAGCAGGCTCGACAGCGTGCGCGGGCCGTAGACGTGACGCTCGTCCTTGGTCATGGATGCCTCCCGTGGCTGCGCCGTCCCATCCTGCCGATCCTCCGCCCGCCGACGCCCTGCTCGGCTGGTATGATCGCCATCGTCGCGTGCTGCCGTGGCGAGCGGGTCCCGGCGAGACCGCCGATCCGTATCACGTCTGGCTCAGCGAGATCATGCTGCAGCAGACCAGCGTGACCGCGGTGATGCCCTTCTACCGGCGTTTCCTCGAATCGTTCCCTGCCGTGCAGGAC
>CAXTOC010000380.1:0-2294 GCA_964245725.1 uncultured Acetobacteraceae bacterium
CACCTGGGTCGCGGCGGACCGCGCGGCGGCGGCGCGCGCGGCGGTGGCGCAAGGCGCGCAGTGCCTGGTCCTGGATGACGGCATGCAGTATCCCGGGCTCAAACACGACGCGACGCTGCTGGTGATCGACGGCGCGACCGGGTTCGGCAACGGCCGCCTGCTGCCGGCCGGGCCGCTGCGGGAGAGCATCGAGGACGGCGCGGCACGGGCGCACGCCGCCATCCTCATCGGTCCGGATCTTCGAGCAGCCGGCACCCGGCTTCCGCCGCAACTTCCCGTGCTGCGTGCGGAGCTCGTGATGGCGGCGCAGGCGCATGCGCTGCGCGGACGCAAGCTGCTCCCCTTCGCAGGCATCGGCCGGCCGGAGAAGTTCTTCGGCGCCCTGGAGGCCATCGGGCTGCAGCTGGTGCAGCGCATCGGCTTTCCGGATCATCATCGCTACAGCGCGGCGGAGCTGGACCGGCTGGTCGCGCGGGCACGGGCGGCGCGAGCCGTGCTGGTGACGACGCCGAAGGATGCGGTGCGCCTGCCGCCGCGCATGCGGATGCACGTCACTGTATTGAATGTCGGGTTATGCTGGCACGACGCGAGGGAAATCGAGGCTCTGCTGGGGAGGGCCCTGGTGACATCGGATCAAATCTGAGTAAGGCCGCCGCAAAGCAAAGACGAAGTCTCATCTGATGAGCCAACTTTCTTCGGACGAGGCGATTTCGTAACGGATCATTGCAAATCAGCCACAGAAAAGGGACCAGCAGGAGCGACTTGCTGAGTCCCGTCAGAATCCCGTTGGCAGCGTGGGTGGCGCCCGATTACGTTTTGCTCACAAAAATGCGAGGGGACGAGACATGCCCGGGTCTGAAGCGACGACGGTGTTCCAGGAGAGCTCCAACATCGTCTCCCTCCGCCTCTGCTTCCTGCCGCGGCATCGCGAGTATCTGCTGCGCTGGCTGCAGGCGGGCGCCTCCATGGGCATCTGCGACGCCGACATCGCACCGCGCATGACGCCGCAGCGCGATAGCGTGCCGCTCGAGCACGTGCTGGTCTGGGTCAGGGAGAACGCCGATCCCGCCTACATGATCCGCCCCGAGGGCATGCGCTGGCTGGTGATCGACCATGTCCGCAGCTACAAGCTCGGCAGCTTCTCCAGCTTCGAGGCAGCCCTGCACTGCATCCGTCCGGTGCTGTCGGTGGGCGCGACCGTCGCCGCCTGATCGGCCAGCCACAGGGCGGCGACATCTCAGCTCGCAACGTTCAGCGACCTCGGCGCCGGCTGCACGATCCGGGCGCCGCCGCCCGGCTGAATCTGAAAGATCGCGAGCCCGCGTCGGACATGACCGTCCGGCATCAGGGCGAAGACGCCGTCCACCCCGGCGAAGCCGTCCGCCCGCGTCAGGGCGTCGACATTGTATCCGCCCGTGCCCGCCAGGCTTCGGGCCAGTGCCGCTGCGTCGTACGGGATGTCCGCCAGCGGCCGTGGCGGCTGGCCGAACTTTCCCTGGTAGCGCTGCGCGAAGCCAAGCCGATCCTGCGCGTCGGGGGCGGCGAACCAGGCCCCTTCCAGCGGGCTCAGCTTGCTGGCGAACGCGCCCCATAGCCCAGGTCCCATGACACGCACCTGGGCCGCCGAGATGTCATAGTAGCTCAGCACCGAGATCACCTCCTGCAGGTCGGTGCCGGTGTCGGCGAGCAGCAGCGCGTCGAACGGCGGCGGCGGTATCGGGGTCTGGGCAAGTGCGGCGGCCTGCGCCTGCACCGCCGGATCCTGGCTCGCCTTGGCATCGCGCAGCTTCTGCTCGATCGCGCCGCGCCGGTTCCCGAAATCCGCCAGGTCGCGCATGGTGCTGTTGATGCTCTCCATGCTGTCCGAATGACGTGCCAGGGTCGGCGGCGCCAGGCCGGCATCCGCGCAGGCACGGGTGAGGGCGTCGGCCATCGCGTTGCCGAGCGCGTTGTCGGGCAGCAATGCCGCGATCCTGGTGCGGCCGTCCGCCTTGGCCGCCTCGACCAGCCGGTGCACCTGCTGCTCCGGCGTCACCCCCATCACCCAGACCCCGGGCTGCGCCTGCGCCAGATCGCTGGTGAAGGCCAGCATGGGTATCCTGGCCGCGCGCGCGACCGGACTCGCCTCCGCCGTATCGGCCGAGGTCAGCGGACCGATCAGGATGCCGTCGCCGGCTCCGACCGCCGCCTGCGCGGCGCGCGAGGCGCCCCCTGGCGCGTCTCCGGTGTCCTGGGGGTCGAGCGGCGGTGCGCCCGGCATGTCGAGTGCCAGCTGTGCCGAGCGAAGCATCGCC
>CAXTOC010000381.1:0-2294 GCA_964245725.1 uncultured Acetobacteraceae bacterium
CCGCGCCGCCGCCGCCGCGGGCTTCGCGCCGGGTGCCGCGGACGTCTGCCTGATCAACCGCTACGCGCCGGGCGACCGGCTCTCGCTGCATCAGGATCGCGACGAGCCCGACCTCTCGGCGCCGATCGTCTCGGTCTCGCTGGGGCTCCCGGCGACCTTCCTGTTCGGGGGTGTGCACCGCCGCGAGGCAATACGGCGCTGCCGGCTCGCGCACGGCGACGTCGTGGTCTGGGGCGGCGCATCGCGCCTTGCCTTCCACGGGGTGGCGCCGGTGTCGGAGGGAGAGCATCCGGCGACGGGACGATGCCGGATCAACCTGACCTTGCGCGCGGCGCGGCCCGGCCCGCAGGAGGCGCTTCAGCCTGCCGGCGCTTTCTCTCCGGCGCGAATGGGTGGATAAAGGCGCCCCCGCGGCCTGGGCCGCGCGCCGTCAGGCACTTGCCGGATCTCAGCGATGAACGCGTCGCCTGCCCACAGGATCGTCCAGACCCAGCCGTCCGGCTGGACCCCGTCCAGCTGGCGCGGCTGCCCGATCCAGCAGGCGCCGAGCTATCCGGATGCGGCGGCGGCGCAGGCCGTGGAGTCTCGCCTGCGCGGCTATCCGCCGCTGGTGTTCGCCGGCGAGGCGCGTCGCCTGAAGCAGCAGCTCGCGCTGGCCGGGGAGGGTCGGGCCTTCGTGCTGCAAGGGGGTGCGTGCGCGGAGAGCTTCGGCGAGTTCACCGCCGACATCATACGCGACACCTTCCGCGTGCTGCTGCAGATGTCGGTGGTGCTGACCTTCGGCGCCAAGGTGCCGGTGGTGAAGCTGGGCCGCATGGCCGGCCAGTTCGCCAAGCCGCGCTCGTCCGACACCGAGACCGTGGAAGGCCGCAGCCTGCCGGCGTACCGCGGCGACATCATCAACGGGGCGGCGTTCACCGCCGCCTCGCGCGTCGCCGATCCGGCGCGCATGGAGACCGGCTACTTCCAGTCCGCCGGCACGCTGAACCTGCTTCGCGCCTTCGCGTCGGGCGGCTACGCCAACCTGCACCAGGTGCATCGCTGGAACCTGGGCTTCGTCGCCCGCTCGCCGCTGGCCGCGCGCTACCAGGACCTCGCGCAGCGCATCGACGAGACGCTCGGCTTCATGGGCGCCTGCGGCCTGAGTGCGAACGCGCCGCAGATCAACGAGACCGAGTTCCACACCAGTCACGAGGCGCTGCTGCTGCCCTACGAGCAGGCGCTGACCCGGGTCGATTCCACCACCGACGAGTGGTACGGCTGCTCGGCGCACTTCCTGTGGATCGGCGACCGCACCCGCCAGCCGGACGGCGCCCATGTCGAGTTCCTGCGCGGCGTGCGCAACCCGATCGGCATCAAGGTCGGCCCGACCAGCACCCCCGACGACGTGCGGCGCCTGCTCGACATCCTCAACCCAGACGACGAGGCCGGCCGCATCACGCTGGTCGGCCGGATGGGTGCCGAGGGGGTGCGCCGACACCTGCCGCCGCTGCTGCGCAGCGTTCGCGAGGCCGGCCGTCGCGTCACCTGGCTGTGCGACCCGATGCACGGCAACACCGTCTCGACCGCCTCCAAGGTCAAGACCCGCTCGTTCGACGCCATCCTCGCCGAGGTGCGCGGCTTCTTCGACGTCCTCGCGGGCGAGGGCGCGCCGCCCGGCGGCGTGCACGTGGAGATGACCGGCCAGGACGTCACCGAGTGCGTCGGCGGCGCGCACCAGCTCACCGAGGCCGACCTGGGCGACCGCTACGAGACCTTCTGCGACCCCCGGCTCAACGCCGAGCAGTCGCTGGAGCTGGCGTTCCTGATCGCGGGCGAGCTGACCGCCAGGCGGCGTGCCGGCGGAGCCGACGCGCGGTGAGCGCTGCCGTCGCCGGGCCGCTCGACACCCCCACCATCGCCGCGCGCACGGATGCCTACTTCAACCGCACGCGCGCGATCGTGGCGCGGTTCGGCGACCGGCGGGTCACCTACGCGCTGTTCCTGCGCCGCCCGGTGGTGTCGGCGCCGCGGCTGATGACCGACTGGCTCGCCGCGGTGGCGACGGTGCGCGGGGCCGACATAGGCTGCGAGATCATGGCCGAGGAGGGCAGCTGGATCGGCGCCGGCGAGCCGCTGGTCTACCTCACCGGCAGCTTCGAGCAGCTGGTCGACCTGGAGACCCTGCTGCTGCAGAAGCTGGGCCCTCCGTGCGTCGCCGCCCACAACGCCTACCAGATGTGCATGGCGCTACCGCGGGCGCAGTTCCTGGCGATGGAGGCGCGCCACTGCGCCGGCTACGAGGTGCAGGAGAT
>CAXTOC010000382.1:0-2293 GCA_964245725.1 uncultured Acetobacteraceae bacterium
ATGCTGCAGGAGGCGCGTCCGATCGGCGCGGTGCTGTTCGAGCTGCTCAGCGAGGGCCTGCGCGATCCGGGCCCGGAGCAGCGCGCGGCGCTGCACGCGCGCCTCGTCGAGGCGGCGTCCCGCATCGGCAACCGGACCTTGGCCGCCGAGTACCGGCGCACCCTGCTCGATCAGTTCTTCGAGACCTTCCGCGGCAGGCGGGGTGCTGCGCGTGCGGCCGGCTCGAACCGTCCGGACCTGACCCAGCTGGGGACGCGGTCGGCCACGCAGCCGCGACCGGCGCCGGAGCCGCAGCGGGTGCGGCACGAGCGCCTGCGCATCCTGACCGCGATCCTGCTGCGCCATCCGGAACTGCTGCACGACGTCGAGGAGGCGTTCTGCAGTCTCGATCTGCCCGACGACCTGCGTCCGCTGCGTGAGCATGTGGTCGGATGGGCGACCCACGCCCATATCCCGGGCGCTCGCCCGGACGCTCGCGCTCATTTCGATGGAGCGCAGATCGGCCCGACCGAGGACCATGCCGCAGCTCCGCTTGACTCGCAAGCCTTGATAGACCACCTGACACGAACCGGATTATCGGCGCAGCTCGCCGCGGTTCTGGGCGCAGGGCCCCTGCCGCTGGCGGAGCAGGTCGAGCCGTCGGACATGCCGGCAGAGGTGGCAGCGCGCTGGTGGCATTTCTTCGGCCTGCTGAACTTCGACCGGTTGGTGCAGGAAAGGGACGCGGCAGTCCGGGAATGGGACGAACGCAGGGACGGGCCGTCCGCCCGCCGCATGGAGGCGCTGTGCAAGGTCTGCGCGGCACTGCGTGCGGGCGAGCAGGCGGACGAGGACGAATGGGGTTGAGCGAGGCGGCCCGCCCCGGTCGCTGCCGCCTCGACGGCGGCCGGAGCATGGCGGCACTTGGTGGAGTTGGGTAGGCGATGGCGACGAAGACGGCCGCGAGTGCGGAAGTGACCACTACCGAGCAGGATGCTGATTCCAACCTGCTCGACACCCAGTCGGCTGCCGTCAAGCGGCTGATCGCGCGCGGCCGGGAGCGGGGCTACATCACGTTCGACGAGCTCAACGCGGTGCTGCCGCCCGAGCAGGTGTCCTCCGAGCAGATCGAGGACGTCATGGCCACGCTCAGCGAGATGGGCATCCAGGTGGTGGAGAACGAGGACAGCGAGGAAGGCGAGGCGCCGCGCGAGGAGAAGAAGGAAGACGCCGAGGAGGAGCAGACCGGCAACGTCGACGAGGAGAGCCTCGGGCGCACCGACGACCCGGTACGCATGTACCTGCGCGAGATGGGCTCGGTGGAGCTGCTGTCGCGCGAGGGCGAGATCGCGATCGCCAAGAGGATCGAGGCCGGCCGCGACGAGATGATCGGCGGCCTGTGCGAGAGCCCGCTGACCTTCCGCGCCATCATCTCCTGGCACGACCGGCTCAAGGTCGGCCAGATGCTGCTGCGCGACATCATCGATCTGGAAGCCACCCAGTCCGGCACCGCCGCCGGCGAGGGCGCCGCGGAAGCCGGTGCCGAGGGGGTCGGCGCTGCGGCGGCCGAGGAGGCGTTCGAGACGCCGGCCGAGATCGACGAGGAGGCCGAGGCGGAGGGCGCCAACCTCTCGCTGTCGGCGCTGGAGGAGAAGCTCAAGCCCGAGGTGCTGCTGCAGTTCGAGGAGATCGAGGCGCTCTACAAGAAGCTGCACAAGATGCAGACGCGTCGCCTGGACAGCATCACGTCGGGCGAGGAGGTCAACGAGCGCTCCGAGAAGAGCTACGAGAAGCTGCGCGAGGAGCTGGTCGGCAAGGTCGAGCAGGTGCGGCTGCACAACAACCGGATCGAGGAGCTGGTGCTGCAGCTCAAGCAGATCAGCCAGCGCCTGAACGGGCTGGAGGGCCGCATGCTGCGCTTCGCCGAGGCCACCAAGGTCTCGCGCGACGACTTCCTGGTGAAGTACCGCAACCACGAGCTCGATCCGGGCTGGATGGACATGGCGGCCACCCTGCCCGGCAAGGCGTGGAAGAACTTCGTCGCCCGCCATGGTGCCGACATCGTCGACCTGCGCTCCAAGGTCGCCGCGGTGGCGCAGGATGCCGGGCTGCCGATCGTGGAGTTCCGCCGGGTCTACTCGACCGTCTCGCGCGGCGAGCGCGACAGCGCGCGCGCCAAGAAGGAGATGATCGAGGCCAACCTGCGCCTCGTGATCTCGATCGCCAAGAAGTACACCAACCGCGGGCTGCAGTTCCTGGACCTGATCCAGGAGGGCAACATCGGGCTGATGAAGGCGGTCGACAAGTTCGAGTA
>CAXTOC010000383.1:0-2290 GCA_964245725.1 uncultured Acetobacteraceae bacterium
TCACCGCCCTCCACCGAGACCTCAAGAGCTATGGCGGCGCGCTGCCGGCCTGGATCGCCGGTCGAGGCGCCTCGGCGCGGGCGCGCGAGCACGCGCGGCGGCGTGTCATGGCCGTCGCGGCACTGGCGGTGCTGCCGGTGTGCGGCGCGCTGTGGTGCCGCGATGCGTGGACCGCGGTGCTGATCGTCGGCGTCGCGCTGGCCGCGCACCAGGCGTTCTCGACCAACCTGTTCGCCTTCGCCGCCGACGCCGTCCCCGCCGCCCGGGTGGGCGCGGTGGTCGGGTTCGGCGCGTTCTGCGGCAATCTCGGCGGCACGGTCACGCTGCGCCTCACCGGCTGGGTGGTGCACGACCAGGGCGGGTTCCTGTGGATGTTCATCGGCGTCGCCGGCCTCTACCCGCTGGCCTGGGTGGCGCTCCGCCTGCTCGCACCGCCGGACGCGCTCAGCCCAGGATCTCGCTGAGCGCGACCACGCGGCGCTCGCGCGCGCTGGTCTCGGCGGCGAGCCCCATCGCCACCGCCATCAGCCCGTCGCGCGCCGTCACCTGCACCGGCCCGCGACCGGCGGCCGCGTCGAGGAAGCCGCGCAGCTGGTGGAACGTGGCACCGTGATGATGCCCCGCAGCGAGTGCGGCCGCCTCGACGCCGACATGCTCGCGCGCGACCCGCTTCGGCGCGCCCGGCGGGACACGCGGCGAGTAGGTCAGGATGCCGCTCGGGATGCCGACCTCGAGCTTGGCGGCCTCGCCGATCGCCACCAGCTGCTCCTGCTCCTCGGCTCCCTCGGCGAACATGCACAGATCGAGCATGGCGCGCAGGCCGGAGTCGAAATCGACCACGGTGAAGCTGTTGTCGATGATGTCGGGGATGCGGCCGTCGTGCCGCTCGTCGCGATGGTTGACGTCGGCGGCCCCCGAGCAGAACACGCGCACCGGCTCGCTGCGCGCGATCAGGCGCATCAGGTCGAAGAAATGGCAGCATTTCTCGACCATGGTGCCGCCGGTGTTGGCGTTGAAGCGGTTCCAGTCGGCGACCTTGGGCAGGAACGGAAAGCGGTGCTCGTGCATGGCGATGCGTCGCAGCGCACCGACGCGCCCGGATGCGAGCTGTTCGATGAAGCGATGCACCGGCGGCATGAAGCGGTACTCCATGCCGATCCAGAACACGCCGCGATGCCCGGCGGCCCGACGGGCGATGTCGCGCGCATCCGCGATCGTGGTCGCCATCGGCTTCTCGCACAGGATGTGCAGGCCCTCGAGCGGGCCTGCGCCGAGCAGTCCGCTCAGGATGGCGTGGTGGGTGTGGTTGGGCGAGGCGACGATCACCGCCTCCGGCCGGGTCTCGCGCAGCATCGCCGACGCGTCGGCGAAGCAGGCGACGTGGCGCGCGGCGTCGCCGATCGACGCGGCGAGCGTGCGTCGCGCCCAGTCGAGCGAGCTTGCGACCGGATCGGCCAGGCCAACGACTCGCGCCTCCGGCAGCAATGCGAGGTTGCGCAGGTGCTCCTGCGCCATCAGTCCCGTGCCGATCAAACCGAACCGCATGCCCACCTCGCCCCGAGCGGCGATGCTATCCTACAATGCCGCACCCACCGGAAAGGCAGGCATGAGCCAGCAAGACCGCGGACGCACGGCCTGCGAGGTGAGCTGGTTCGCGGCACTGTGCGACGACGACTACGAGTTCCTCGGCGTGCCCGACCCGCTGCTGCGCTCCTCGTTCGGGCATTGCCGCGACATCGTGCTGGCCGCCGAGTCGGGCGGGCTGGACGGCGTGCTGCTACCGTCCGGCTACGCGCTCGGCATCGACACGGTCAGCTTCGCCGCCGGGATGGCGCCGCTGACCCGGCGCATCCGGCTGCTGGCGGCGATCCGCGCCGGCGAGATGTGGCCGCCGCAGCAGGCGCGCCAGCTGGCCTCGCTCGGCGCCATGCTGGGCGGGCGACTGGCGATCAACGTCATCTCGTCGGACCTGCCCGGCGAGACGCTGGAGAGTGCGGCGCGCTACCGCCGCACGCTGGAGTGCATGCACATCCTGCGCACCCTGCTGCGCGGTGGGCGGCTGGATTACGAGGGCCAGTTCTACCGCCTGGCACTCGATCCGCCCGGCCTGTGCCAGCCCGGCGCGCGGCCGCCGCTGCTGTATTTCGGCGGCCTGTCGGAGGCGGCGCGGGAGACCGCGGCGGCGGGCGCGGACGTCTACCTGATGTGGCCGGACCGCATGGAGGCGGTGCAGGCGACGCTCGCCGACCTGCGCGCCCGCGCCTCGGCGTGCGGGCGCTCCTTGCGCTTC
>CAXTOC010000384.1:0-2278 GCA_964245725.1 uncultured Acetobacteraceae bacterium
GTCGAGCAGCGCCGCACCCAGGGCGCGCGCGGCCCGGCTGCCCGCGGGGCTGCGCTGGTCCTCCCAGGGGAAGTAGGCGTACCAGTCGCGCCAGCCGGCGTCGTTGGCGTCGATCCGGGTCAGCGCCAGGTAGCTGATCGAGATCGCCCGCACCGGCCCCTCCGCACGGTCGCGGTCGGCGAAGGTGTAGAGCTGCTCGACATGGCCGAGCGGATGATGGGTCTGCTGCTCGACCCAGCTGCGCAGCCCGGACTGCAGCGACCGGTGCGCCGGCTCCAGCGGCCCGGACGGCAGTGCGGCGCCGTTCGACAGGGTCAGCACGCGCGGCCGGTCCTCGCCGACCGCGACCAGGACCGCGATCAGCTCCGCCTGCAGCAGCGTCTGGCCGAGCTGGTCGTTCGCGGCGTGATCAAGCGGGGCGCGACCGAGCGACACCGGATCGAGGGGTGCCGGAACCTCGTTCAACAAGTGTCCTTCCGCATCAGGCATCGTCTACACTCTCGTCCGGCGAGCACCGTCGTCCGCGTTCGCGGACCCGACGCGGCTCGCGTATGGATGGCAAGATGGCAGATGACCCGGCCTCGACCCTGATCGGTCTGCTCGAAGGCGTCCAGCATTTCAGCACCACGATCTTTCCGGAGAACCGGGAGATGTTCGCAGACCTGGCGCGGGGCCAGTCGCCGCACACCCTGTTCATCACCTGCGCCGACAGCCGGATCAGCACCGGCATGATCACCCAGAACGAGCCGGGCAACCTCTTCGTTCTGCGCAACATCGGCAATATCGTGCCGGCCTACGGCGAGATGCTGGGCGGCGTGTCGGCGGCGATCGAATACGCGGTCAGCGCCATCGGCGTCGAGAACATCATCGTCTGCGGCCATTCCGACTGCGGCGCGATGAAGGCGATGCTCGACCCGGTCGGGCACAAGCTGCCGAGCATGCCGACGGTGAGCTCGTGGCTGCGCAGCGCCGAGGCGGCGCTGGCCGTCACCCATGCCCTGCGCCCCGGCGACAACGACCAGGACGTGCTGACCACGCTGGTCGAGCAGAACGTGCTGCTGCAGCTGGCGCACCTGCGCACCCATCCGGCGGTCGCGGCGCGGCTGGCCGATGGCACGCTGACGCTGCAGGGCTGGGTCTACGAGATCCGGCACGGCGTCATCTGGGTGCTCGACGAGGTGGCGCGACGGGCGATCAGCGTGCGCGCGGCACTGGCCCAGCTGCGCGCGCAGGCCTCGCCGGACGCGCCGGCCTGAGTACGGCCACGCGCCGGCGGCCAGAGGCGCTGCTGCGGGCCCAGGCCCTGCTCGCCCAGGCCCTGCTCGTCCTGCCCCTGATCGTGCAGCCCGCGTCGGCGCGCGATCTCAAGCTGACCACCTGGAACATGGAGTGGCTCACCGCGCGACCGGACGGCGATCCGTCGCTACCGGACGACGCGCACCCGAAGCAGGCGGACGACATCGTCACCTTGGCCGGCTACGCGGCCCGGCTGGACGCGGACCTGGTCGGGATCGAGGAGGTCGACGGGGCGGAGATCGCGGCGAAGATCTTCCCGCCCGAGCGCTACCGCATCGAGATGACCCACGACGCGGTGGTGCAGCGCGTCGGGCTGGTGATCCGGCGCGGCTACGAGGTCACCCGCCACCCCGACCTGACGGCGCTGGACGCCGCGAGCCCGGACGCGCGCTACCGTCTGCGCAGCGGGCTCGACGTGACCGTCGTCCGCGACGGCGTCAGCTTGCGGGTCCTGGTCGTGCACCTCAAGACCGGCTGCTGGGACCGGCCGCTGCAGGGCCTCGGCCCGGCAGCGGGGCCGATATTGCAGCGTCAGCTCGCTGTGCTGGAAAGCTGGATCGCCGCGCGTCGCGACGAGGGGGCGGCGTTCGTGGTGATGGGCGACTTCAATCGCGACCTCACGGCGCACGATCCCTTCCTCGACGCCCTGCAGCGGACCACGCCGATGGCGCTCGCTACCGCCGGCCACGCCAACCCGTGCTGGGGCGGCGAGGCGTTCATCGACCACATCCTCGCCGGCGGCCCGGCGCGACGCTGGATGCGCCCCGAGACGCTGCGCGTGATGGTCTACCGCGAGACCGACCCGGAGATGAAGGAGCGGCTGTCGGATCACTGCCCGGTCAGCGTGCGGCTCGATACCGCACGCTAGCCTGCTCAGAAGCTGCTGTCGTCGCCGCCGCCGCCCCAGTCGCCGCCGCCGCCGCCGGAATCGACGCCGCCCGCATCCGGCGCCCCGAACATCCGATCGACGTCGGTGCCCTGC
>CAXTOC010000385.1:0-2274 GCA_964245725.1 uncultured Acetobacteraceae bacterium
GGCTCGGCGAGTCGCGCGCGTCCCGACCTGCTCCCGGTGACAAGCGGCGGCCCGTCCTCTAGATGCTGGAGAGCCGCACTCCTGGGCAGGATCTCGCGCCATGTCGATCACGCCGCAGGTCAGGAAGATCATCGGCAACTACGAGAGCGACAATCCCGGCTGCAAGGCGAACCTGGTCCGCATGCTGAACCAAGGCAGGCTCGGCGGCACCGGCAAGCTGGTGATCCTGCCGGTGGACCAGGGCTTCGAGCACGGACCGGCGCGCTCCTTCGCGCCGAACCCGGCGGCCTACGACCCGCACTATCATTTCTCGATCGCCATCGAGGCCGGACTGTCGGCCTATGCCGCCCCGCTCGGCATGATCGAGGCGGGTGCGGACAGCTTCGCCGGCCAGATCCCGACCATCCTGAAGCTGAACAGCGCGACCAGCCTCGCCACCACCAAGGACCAGGCGGTGACCGGGTCGGTCGCCGACGCGCTGCGCCTCGGCTGCTCGGCGGTCGGCTTCACCATCACTCCCGGCAGCGAGTACGGCTTCGCGCAGATGGAGGAGATCCGCGCGCTGGCCGAGCAGGCCAAGGCCGCAGGCCTGGTGGTGGTGATCTGGTCCTATCCGCGCGGCCCGGAGCTCGACCGCGCGGGCGAGACCGCGATCGACGTCTGCGCCTACGCCGCCCACATCGCCGCCCTGCTCGGCGCCCACATCATCAAGGTCAAGCCGCCGACCGACCACCTGTCGCTGCCGGCGGCGAGGAAGGTGTACGAGGCGCAGGGGATCGACCTCTCGAGCATGGCGAGGCGCGTCGAGCACGTGGTGCAGGCCTGCTTCAACGGCCGACGCATCGTGGTGTTCTCGGGCGGCGAGAACGCCGGCACCGAGCAGCTGCTGGAGACCGTGCGCGCGATCCACCGGGGCGGCGCCACCGGCTCGATCATCGGCCGCAACGTCTTCCAGCGCCCGCGCGAGGACGCGCTGTCGCTGCTCTCCACGATCGTCTCGATCTTCACCGACGAAGCCTGATCCGCGGCCATGAGCGGCTGCCGCCTCTACCTCGTCACGCCGCCGGCGCTGGAGCCCGCGACCTTCCGCGACCACCTGGCCGCGGCACTCGACGCCGGCGACGTCGGCGCGGTGCAGCTGCGACTGAAGGGGGCCTCCGACGACGCGATCCGGCGCGCGATCGACGTGCTGCGCCCGGTGGCGCAGTCCCGCGACGTCGCCTTCCTGCTCAACGATCGCCCGGATCTCGCGCGCGCGCAGGGCTGCGACGGCGCTCACGTCGGCGCCGACGACATGCCGGCGGCGCAGGCGCGCGGCCTGCTCGGCGAGCTGCAGCTCGGCGTCTCCTGCTACGACAGCCGCGACGCCGCGATGCGCGCCGGCGAGGCCGGTGCGGACTACGTGGCGTTCGGCGCCTTCTTCGCCAGCGCCACCAAGGCTACCGGGATACGCGCCGATCCGGAGCTGCTGCGCTGGTGGTCGGAGCTGATGGAGCTGCCGGTGGTGGCGATCGGCGGCATCGACGCGGGCAACTGCGCGCCGCTGGTGCGGGCGGGTGCCGACTTCCTCGCCGTGGTCGGCGCGGTCTGGAACCATCCCGCGGGACCGGCGGCCGGCGTGACCACCCTGCGCGATGCGATCGCCGAGGCGTCGCGCTCGGGCTGAGGCGGCGGCCGCGCCCGGCTCAGCGGCGGGCACCGGCTCCGGTGCTGTAGTCGCCCGGCACGTAGGTCCGCGTGGCGGGCGCCGCGAGGCTCGCGCCGCGATCCGGCGATAGCATCGACTGCGTCGCGTACAGCACGCCGTTGGATTGCGGGACGTCGGCGAGCCAGAGCCGGTCGCTGCGGCCGAGCGCGTCGGCGAGCAGCAGCTGCCCGGTGCCGGGCTCGATCGAGACGCCCAGCACGTCGTGGCCGTCGATCGTGGTCAACGCGACCGGGCCGCGCCTGGCGGCGATCATGCGTCGCAGCGTCGCCGCGGTGTAGCGGCCGGGGACGATGGTGTAGGCCATCAGGCGGCGCAGGCCGGCATGGTTGCGCGGCAGCAGCAGGGTGCCGCCGGCGTCGCGCTGCGCCGCCTCGAGCGGCTCGTTGGGCACCGCGAAGACGGTGAACGGGCCGTTGCGGCGCAGCGTGTCGAGCAGCCCGGCCCGGTCCAGCGCCACCGCGTAGTCGGTGAGCTCCAGCGAGGCGACGATGCTCTCGTCGACCGTGCGGTCGCGCGACAGCGGCACGTTGGCGAACACGATGTCGTCGGTGCTGCCGCGTATCGGC
>CAXTOC010000386.1:0-2267 GCA_964245725.1 uncultured Acetobacteraceae bacterium
GCCCGATGCGGCGCGCGTCGCGATCGACGGTCGCACCGGCGCGCGCACGATCCGCGACCCGGCCGGCCGGGTCGTCTGCGCCGACGCGGCGGAGGCGGCGTTCGTGGCCGATGGCCAGAGCGGCGAGGCAGGCTTCCGCCTGGTGAAGAGCCTGCCCGCGGCGATGCACGTGTTCGGGCTGGGCGAGAAGGCGGGCGGCCTGGACCGGCGCGGCCGCAGCTTCGTGCTGTGGAACACCGACGCCTACCGCTACCAGGAGAGCAGCGATGCGCTCTACAAGAGCATCCCGTTCTTCATCGGCGTCGAGCGGGGATGCGCGCACGGCGTGTTCCTCGACAACAGCTTCCGCAGCAGCTTCGAGTTCGGCGTGCTGCACCCGGGCCGCCTCTCCTTTGGCGCCGATGGCGGTGCGATCGACTACTACGTGATGACCGGACCGACGCCCAAGGCGGTGCAGCGGGCCTATGCCTGGCTGACCGGCACGCCGCCGCTGCCGCCGCTGTGGTCGTTCGGCTTCCAGCAATCGCGCTACAGCTACGGCTCGGCCGAGGCGCTGCGCGCGGTCGCCGACCGGCTCCGCGCCGACCGGATCCCGTGCGACGTGCTGTGGCTCGACATCGACGTGCTCGACCGCAACCGGCCGTTCACCATCGACCGCGCGGCGTTCCCCGACTTCCCCGAGCTGCTGCGGGAGCTGGAGCAGCGCGGCCTGCGCTGCGTCGTCATCGCCGACCTGCACGTGCCCTGGCTGCCGGACGAGCACTACCCACCGTGCGAGGGCGGCACGCAGGGCGATCACTTCGTGCGCGACGCCGAGGGTGCCGTCTATGTCGGCAAGGTGTGGCCGGGCGCGTGCGCGTTCCCCGACTTCACCCGCAGCGCCACCCGCGATTGGTGGGGCACGCTGCTGCGCGGGATGCTCGAAGGTCCCGTCGCCGGCATCTGGAACGACATGAACGAGCCTTCGGTGTTCGGGGTCGCCAGCCGCACCATGCCGCTCGACGCGGTGCACCGCATCGAGGAGCCCGGCTTCGCAGTCCGCCGCGCCAGCCACGCGGAGATCCACAACGTGTTCGGCATGCAGAACGCGCGGGCCACCTTCGAGGGCATGCTGGCGGTGCGCCCGGACCGCCGTCCCTACGTGATGTCGCGCGCGGGCTATGCCGGCGGCCATCGCAGCTGCGTCACCTGGACCGGCGACAACTCGTCGAGCTGGAACCACCTGCGCATGAGCACGCCGATGCTGCTCGGCCTCGGGCTCGGCGGCTTCGCCTTCGCCGGCTGCGACCTCGGCGGCTTCGCGGGCTCGCCGCCCCCGGAGCTGCTGACGCGCTGGCTGCAGCTCGGCATGTTCAACCCGATCAGCCGCGACCACAGCGACAAGGGCACCCGTGACCAGGAACCCTGGGTGGACGGCCCGGCGCACACCGCGATCCGCAGGCGGGCGATCGAGGAGCGCTACCGTCTGATGCCCTACATCTACACGCTGGCCGAAGAGGCGGCGCGCACCGGACTGCCGATGATGCGGCCGCTGTTCATGGAGTTTCCCGACGCCGCCGGCGGCGATCCGCTGGATCTGGAGCAGGAGAACCAGTTCATGTTCGGCGCCGCCCTGCTGGTGGCGCCGGCGCCGTTCCCGGAGGCGCTGGACCGCTACCAGGTGATCCTGCCGCCGGGCGGGTGGTACGAGTACTGGACCGGACGCAAGCTCAAGGACCCGGCGCCGGCCCTGCTGATCGGCGGCAGCGGCACGCTCGCCGAGTACGATGCCGACCCGGCGCAGGCGCCGCATCGCGACGACTGCACGCCGCTGCTCGACCGGCTGCCGGTCTACGTCCGCGCCGGCAGCATCATCCCGCGCCAGCCGCTGGTGCAGAGCACCGCAGAGACGCCGCGCGGCGCCCTGGAGCTCGCGATCTATCCCGGGCCGGGGTGCGAGGGCTCGATCTACCTCGATGACGGGGTCAGCCACGCCTATCGCGAGGGCGAGTTCCTGCGCGTCCGCGTCAGCTGCGAGACGACCCCCGACGGCACCCAGGTCCGCATCGATCCGCAGGAGGGCCGCTTCAGGCCCTGGTGGGAGGAGGTCGAGCTGACCCTGCACGACGTGCCCGCGGCCCCCGCTTCCGCCATCGCCGACGGCAGGGCGATCGAGGATCTCCGCCACGACCCTGCCGCCCGCACGCTGCGCCTGCGCGTGCCGGCGTCCGCGACCGGCCTCCTGGCAAGGATCGAGTTCCGACCGCGCGCCTGACCCTGATGAACGG
>CAXTOC010000387.1:0-2256 GCA_964245725.1 uncultured Acetobacteraceae bacterium
GGCCAGTGCCAGCAGCAGCAGCTGCGCCCGTTCCAGCTCGTGCGGCAGCTCCGGGCGCGAGCGCCAGCGCATGCTGGCCGACGGGTCGTGCCAGAGATAGACGCTCTGTGCGGCTTCCCACTCGGTCTCGCGCACGTAGGCACGGCTGGAGCGCGCCGATTGCCGCCAGTCGATGCGCGAGGCGGCCTCCCCGGGCAGCGCCTGGCGATACTGCCAGAAGCTGTCGCCCATGCCCGCGCGCCTGCGGCCGTGCACGCCCTGGGCCACCGTCGCGGCGACCCGCTCGGCCGCCACCAGCAGGGCGGGCAGACGGGCACCGAGCGCCTGCGCCTCCGGGAGATCCGGACGATGCGTCGGATGCCGTGTCGGATCGGGTGTCCCGCGCGGCGACGCCGCGTTCCGGTCGCGCCCGAACCCGAGCCAGGCGATCGGGGAGCGGCTCACCCCAGCCGATGCACCAGCCCGTCGATCAGGCCCGACAGGGTGGCGCCTTCCGCGCGCGCGGCGAAGGTCAGCGCCATGCGATGCCGCAGGACGGGTTGGGCCAATGCGGCGACGTCGTCGATGCTGGGCGACAGGCGCCCTTCCAGCAGGGCGCGTGCCCGGCAAGCCAGCATCAGCGCCTGTGCGGCGCGCGGTCCGGGACCCCAGGCGACGTTGCGTGCCAGCCGGGCGTCGTCGCTGCTCTCGGGCCTGGCACTTCGCACCAGGCGCAGGATCGCGTCCACCACCCGTTCGCCCACCGGCAGCCGGCGGATCAGCGTCTGCGCCGCGACCAGCTCGCCCGCCTGCAGCACCGGTTCCGCCGCTGCCTGCTGCGCCCCGGTGGTGGCCAGCAGCATCGCGCGCTCGTCGCGCTCGTCCGGGTAGGAGAGCTCGATCTGCAGCATGAAGCGGTCGAGCTGCGCCTCCGGCAGCGGGTAGGTGCCCTCCTGCTCGATCGGGTTCTGGGTCGCCAGCACGTGGAACGGGTGCGGCAGCGCGTGGTCGATGCCGGCGACCGCCACCCGGTGCTCCTGCATCGCCTGCAGCAGGGCGGACTGCGTGCGCGGGCTGGCGCGGTTGATCTCGTCGGCCATCAGCAGCTGGCAGAACACCGGTCCCGGCACGAAGCGGAAGCCGCGCCGTCCCTCCTGTGTCTCCTCCAGGATCTCGCTGCCGGTGATGTCGGCAGGCATCAGGTCCGGGGTGAACTGCACCCGCTTGGGCGAGAGGCCGAGCACGGTGCCGAGCGTCTGCACCAGCAGCGTCTTGCCCAGCCCGGGCACGCCCACCAGCAGCGCGTGGCCACCCGAGAGCAGGCAGACCAGCACCTCGGCGATTACCCGCTCCTGGCCGAAGATGACCCGGCCGAGCTGCGTGCGCACCGCGCCCAGCCGGCCGGCGAGCCGGTCGGCGTCGGCTACTGTGTCATTCACGTCGATCCCGCTGCCGATCGTCATCGTGCCTCGCATCCCGCCGCAATCTGACAGGTCCGGGGGTTTCATCAAGCCGGGCATCCTCCCTATATCGCGGATGTGCGAGCGCATCAGCGAATGGGAAGATCGGTGGTTCCTGAGCGTCCAGACCAGACCCGCGACGTCGCGCGCATGTGGCACGGCACATCCGGCGCCGATGCGGGAGATGCGCCTCGCGAGGCGCGGCTCGAGCCGCCGGCCCGCCCGCACCACGTCCAGGTGCAATGCGGCGCGCTCCCCTTCCTGATCCAGCGCGACGGCACTTGGCTGTATCGTGGCTCGCCGATCCGCCGCAAACCCCTGGTCTGCCTGTTCGCCAGCGTGCTGCGTCGCGACGAGACGGGCAGCTACTGGCTAGAGACGCCAGCCGAGCGCGGCTGGATCGAGGTGGAGGACGCGCCGTTCGTCGCGGTCGAGCTGGACTGGCGCGGCTGCGGGCGCGACCAGGTGCTGGCCTTCCGCACCAACGTCGACCAGATCGTCTGCGCCGGCCCCGAGCACAGGCTGCTGGTGGACTGGACGCGGCCCTGCCTGGACGATGGTGGCGGCGCGGTGCCGTACCTGCAGGTTCGCGGCGAGGGCCGGCAGAGCATACAGGCCCGCGTCGCGCGCGCGGTCTATTACGAGCTCGCCGCCCTGGCGGTGGCGGGCCGCAGCGAGGGGCAGGACTGCCTCGGCGTCTGGAGCCAGAACGTGTTCTTCCCGATCGGCAGGCTGCCGCCGGAAGCGGGGTGAAGCTCGACCCGGCGGCGCTGGATCACCATCCGGCGGGCGGGCCGGCGCTGGCGGAGCTGTGGTC
>CAXTOC010000388.1:0-295 GCA_964245725.1 uncultured Acetobacteraceae bacterium
GGCCGCGGGGTCGCGGTCGGCCAATGGTTGAACAGGCGGTGCGGGCCGCACGGCGTGCCCGCCTCGTCGAGCCAGCTCGCCTCGCCGTCCAGGGCGCCGAACAGCACCGGCAGCACCGCGCGGTCGGCCAGCGCCTGCGCCCGGCTATAGCCGACCACCGCCCAGCCGGGTGCGGCGAGATCGACCTCGCGGGTGGCGCTGCGCGGTCCGCGCCGGTAGGGCAGCCAGAGGATGCCGCGCCCGTCCGCGCGCTCCAGCGTGCCGGAGAGCAGCAGGCGCAGCCGCGCGCTCTCCC
>CAXTOC010000388.1:305-2224 GCA_964245725.1 uncultured Acetobacteraceae bacterium
GCGTCGATCACCAGCAGGTAGCGGGCACGACGGAACTCGGCGAGGTGCAGCGCCGGCGCCGCCGCCAGCCCCTGGTAGGTGGTGACGTAGCCGGCGAGGCCGCGGCTCGGGTCGGCGGCGTTCTCGGCGGCGCGCACCGAGCAGGCATGACCGAGGCGCGAGCGCCACAGCCCGTCTGTGAACGCCTCCTCGGCCTGCAGCCGCAGGCTGTCGCGCGGCACCACCCAGCAGACGCGGTCGATGATGCCGGCCTCGATCAGCCGCGCCGCCGCGATCACCGGCAGCAGCGACTTGCCGCCGCCCGGCGTCACCGCGGCCAGGATGTCGGCGACGTCGGACGCCTCGCCCGCCGCGCTGGCGCCGACGATCGCGGCGAGCTGGGCCTGATGCGTGCGCAGGAAAACCGTGGGTGAGGACAACGTGGCACTCCACCAGGACACGCGGCCGGGACCCCGCGCCCTGAGGCAGGCCCCGGTCGCCGTGCCGGTCGAGTGTGGACGATCTGCGCGCCGCTCAGCAACCTCGCGGCGTCAAATTGTCATGACAGGGCGTGGCCGCCTCACCCGCCGCAGGCCGCGTGCGGCGTTGCCGTGCTGACCCGGTAGAGTGCGGCGAAGCCGCTGCGCGCGCGGAGCTGCAGCTCGGCCGGCAGTGCGGTGTCTGGATGCTGGTGCAGGACGAGCACGTAGTCGTACCGATGCCGCCAGTCGGTCAGCTGCGACGGCCAGCGGTTGCTGCCGGCGACGGGGGCGCTGTCCGGCCCGAGCCCGAGCTGCTGCGTCAGCGGCAGATAGCCATCGTTCTGCTGCATCCGGTCGAAGGGCGGCCGCACCTCCAGCGGCTGCTTGCCGGTCTGGGCGAAGATCATCGGCCAGTAGGCGCGCCGCTGCATCATCACCCAGGCGGGAAGATTGGCGTAGGCCACGCCGTTGTAGAAGATGCGCGAGACGGCGGGCTCGTCCCGCTCGACCATCCAGGCATTGCCGCCGTCCCGCGTGGCCAGCACGCGGCTGCACGGCGCCACCTCCCGGGTCACCGAACGCAGATCCCGCAGCACCGCTTGCTGCCGGCTCCACACCGAGGCGGTGCCGGCGGCGTGGAACAGCGTCAGGGCGACGACCGCCACGGCAGCCGCAACGCCGACGGGACGCGGCAGCGACGGCCGGATGCCGGCGATGCAGAGCAGCACGACGGGCAGTGCGAGGCGCGGATAGACCATGCCGTTGTCGATCGCCGTGCTGGGCAGCACCAGGAAGGCGACGAGCAGGATGGCGGCCGCCAGCAGCGGCTCCGGCTTGAGGAACAGCGAGCGGCGGGCGGTCGCCAGCAGCGGGATCGCCGCCAGCACCCCGGCCGCGATCAGGTCGAGTTCGCGGTTCGGCGCGCCGACGGTGCCGAGCAGCCACAGCAGCCGCATCTTCGGTTCGGCGAGGAACCCGTGCTGCGCCAGCTGCTCGAGGAACAGCCGGCCCTGGTCCGGCCGCGAGTAGGTGTTCGACGGCCCGAGCAGCTTGTAGATCAGGAACGGCAGCACGGTCGCGGCCAGCAGCGCCAGGGCGCTGTGCACCAGCTGCGACGGGAGGTGCTGCCACAGCGTCCGACCGGAGCCGTGCAGCACTCTCCACAGCGCGACCAGCTCGATCGCGCCGCAGAGCAGGGCCAGGATGGCGAAGGCGAAGATGTGGCATATCTGGCAGGCGAGGCGGGCGTGCAGGGCGAAGCCGGCGCGGATCGGCAGGCGCCGCGGCGTCAGCCTGATCCAGCCCGCGGCGGCCCACAGCGCGACCCCCAGGCCGAACAGGTAGTTGAGGAAACCGTTGGTGAGGACGAAGTTGTAGGCGGTCAGCGCGCTGACGTAGGGCCAGATGCCGGGACCGAACAGCGCGCGGTGCAAGGCCATGGTGCCGAACACGCACAGC
>CAXTOC010000389.1:0-2222 GCA_964245725.1 uncultured Acetobacteraceae bacterium
GCGCGGCGTCGGTGCGCATCGGGATGTTGCCCTGGCGGCGGATGAGGGCGACCACCTCCGCCTCACTGCCCGCCTCGGTGACGCCGCGCACCAGCGTGCCCGAGGGCGTGATCGCGGTGAAGCGGAAGCTAGCCAAGGGCCGCGCCCCGACGCATCGCTAGTTCTCCGCCCGTATCGAGCGCGCCACTTCCTCGAGCGTGGTGCTGCCCGCCAGCGCCGCCTCGATGCCGGCGTCGAACAAGGTCACCATGCCGCCCTCCACCGCCGCACGCTCGATCGCGCTATGGTCGGTGCGGGCGAAGATCAGCCGCTCGATGGCGGCGTCCGGCACCAGGAACTCGGCGATCGCCTGTCGTCCGCGATAGCCGGTGCCGCGGCAGTGGGGGCAGCCCGTGGCATGGAACAGGGTGATCGGGCGCGCTGCGGTGCGCCGCTCCAGGGCGAAGCGCTCGACCAGCGCCGGCGGCGCCTCGAACGGCGCGCGGCACTCCGGACACAGGCGACGCACCAGGCGCTGCGCCAGCACGCCGCGCAGCACCGCGGTGAGCAGGTAGTCCTCCACCCCCATGTCGCGCAGGCGGGTGATCGCGGCGGCGGCCGAGTTGGTGTGCAGCGTCGACAGCACCAGGTGGCCGGTCAGCGCCGCCTGCACGGCGATCTGCGCGGTCTCCAGGTCGCGTATCTCGCCGACCATGATCACGTCCGGGTCCTGGCGCAGGATCGAGCGCAGCAGCGAGGCGAAGCTGAGCCCGATCTGCGGCTTGGTCTGGATCTGGTTGATGCCGCGCAGCTGGTACTCGATCGGATCCTCGACCGTGACCACCTTGCGTGTCACCGCGTTCAGCCCGAGCAGGCCGGTGTAGAGGGTCGTCGTCTTGCCCGAGCCGGTGGGACCGGTGACCAGCACGATCCCGTTGGGCAGCTCCAGCCGCTCGCCGAGCTGCGCCACCACCGCGGGTGCCAGGCCGAGCCGGGCATAGTCGAAGCTGACGGCGGAGCGGTCGAGCACACGCAGCACCACCGTCTCGCCGTGCAGCGACGGGATGGTGGAGACGCGGAAATCGACCTCCTGGCCGCGCACCGCGAGCTTGATCCGCCCGTCCTGCGGCAGCCGACGCTCGGCGATGTCGAGCCTGGCCATGATCTTCACCCGCGAGATGATCGCCGGGATCAGCCGCGCCGGCGGGCTCTCCATCTCGGCGAGCACGCCGTCATGGCGGTAGCGCACCCGCAGCCGGTCCTCGAACGGCTCGATGTGGATGTCCGAGGCCTGCGTCTCCACCGCGCGCGCGATGATCGCGTTGACCAGGCGGATCACCGGCGCCTCGCTGGCCAGATCCTTCAACCGCTCGGCGTCCTCCTCGAGCGGTGCCGCGTCCGGCTCGGCCTCGGCGCCGGTCGCGTCGTCGGCCGGGTAGAGCCGCTCGAAGGCGGCCTCCAGCTCGATCGGCACCGCCACCTCGCGACGCACCGGATGGCGCGTGGCGGCGGCGATGGCGGCGGCGATGAAGTCGTCGAGCGGATCGACGACGGCGACGATCAGCGTGCCCGCCTCGATCGCCACCGGCAGTGCGCGCACCTCGCGCAGGAAGCGCGGCGTCAGGCGCTCGGCGAGCAGCGGCTCGGCGGGGTAGCGCTCGGGGCTCGCGAGCCTCATGCCGAGCAGGCGGCAATAGGCATCGGCGAGGCCGCGCTCGGAGACCAGCCCGAGCTGCAGCAGCACCGTGTCCAGCCTGCTGCCGCTCTCTTCGGCGACCCGCCGGCCGCGTTCGAGGGTGCGTGCGTCGCATTGTCCGGTCTCGAGCAGCAGCGCCGCCAGCCGCTCCACCGGATCGGCCGCCAGCTGCGCATCGCCCGGCCTTGGGTCGGCCAGCCTTGGATCGAGGGTCTCGCTCATCTGCGGACGATTGCCGCCGCCGCCGCCGAAGTGCAAGGCTTCTGGCGGGCGGTGCGTCGGGAGGTGCCATGAATCCGGACGGCGCGCTGGCGCTGGCGTTGGCACCGTTCGCCGGCAGCTTCCTCGGCGTGCTGGTGCGTCGGCTGCCGGCCGGCCGGAACTGGACCTGGTCGCGCTCCGCCTGCGAGCGATGCGGTCGGGTGCTGGGAGCCGCGGAACTGCTGCCCCTGGCGAGCTTCGCCCTGCTGCGCGGCCGGTGCAGGGGCTGCGCAGCCCCGATCGGATGGTTCCACCCCGGCATCGAGCCGGCCACGCCGACCACGAG
>CAXTOC010000390.1:0-2207 GCA_964245725.1 uncultured Acetobacteraceae bacterium
CGAAATCGAGGTGCGCACGCTCTCGGACTCGGCCCGGACCGCGCAGCTGGCCGCGCAGGCGCGTCGGCCAGGGCGTGCCGAACTCGTCGATGTCGATGATCAGCTGATCGTCCTGCCAGCGCACCAGGCTGCGGCCGATCGCCAGCGCGTCGGCCTCGCGCCGCAGGCCGCCCCGGCCGTGCTCGGTCATGCTCCAGCGCCGCCGGCTGCCGTAGAGCGACACGTTGAGCGCGCAGAACCGCTCCGGGTCCGGGGCCGCCTCGCGCTTGCGTCCGCGCGCCCGCGCCCAGGCGTAGTACGGCGAGAACACGCTGCCGACGAAGGCGATCACGGTGATGCCGACGCTGCCGTCGTCGCTCAGCGCGTCGACGTACCACCAGAGGTAGCCGCCCGGCGCGACCAGGTGGTCGAAGCATGGTCGGCGATCACGCACGCCGCCGCCAGACGACCCGAGAGCGCTGCCATCGGCAGACCCGGCGCCGGATGCACGCTGCCCCCGGCCAGGTACAGCCCGCGCAGCCGCGACCGCGCGCCCGGCCGTCGGAACGACGCCATCCAGCCGTGCGAGGCCGGGCCGTACAGCGCCCCGCCCGTCGCCGGGAAGCGGCGCGCGAACTGGTTCGGCGTCGTCACCGCCTGGGCCGAGATCGTGCCGAGCGACAGCCCGCATCGATCCATCGCGCGCCGCATCCTGGTCTCGCATTGCTGGATTTCCGTGCTGGAGAAGTCGTGCCGGTCGCCGCTCGCCGGCGCGTTGATCAGGCAGAACAGGCGCTCGGCGCCGCGGCATCCGTCGCCGCCCGGCGTGTCTCCCGCATCATCGCCACGATGATCGCCACGATCTTGGGCGCAGATGTACAGCGTCGGGCGGTCCGGCATGCGGCCGTGCTCGAAGATGTCCTCGAACTCGGAATCCGCGGCGTCCGAGAACAGGACGTTGTGGCGGTCGAGCGGAAACCCGCTGCTGGTGGCGGTCATCGCCCAGGTCATCGCCGAGAGCGAGCGCATGCCGGTCGGCATGGCCGCCACCGCATGACGGCAGGCTTCGCCGAAATGGCCGCTCGCCACCGCCTGCGCGTCCGCGTTGCAGACCACCTGGTCGGCCGGCAGCCGCTCGCCGTCCCGCAGCGCCACGCCGCTCACGCGGCGGTCGCTGACCAGGATGTCGGCGACCGGGCTGTCATAGCGGATCGCAACGCCGTTCTCCTCGGCCAGTCTCGCCAGCGCCTGGGCCAGCCGGTGCATGCCGCCCTCGACCAGCCACACGCCGGCCTGCTCGACATGGGCCACCAGCATCAGCGTCGCCGGGCAGAGCTGCGGCGAGGACCCGCAATAGGTGGCGTAGCGGCCATAGAGCTGACGCAGGCGAGGGTCGCGGAAGCTGTCCGCCAGCACCGCGGCCAGGCTCCGGAACGGGCTGATCCGCACCAGCGGCGCCACCCCGGTGCGCGCCATCAGCGCCGCCATCGAGGGGCGCTGGGCGCACAGGAAGCTCGGCTCCAGGGTGCGGAAGATCTCGCGCGCCCGGAGCCGGAACGACTCGTAGCCGCGCGCGTCGGCCGCACCCGCGAAGCGGCCGATCGCGTCGGCGGTGCGCGCCGGGTCGGCGAACAGGTCCAGCCGCGCACGCTCGTCCCAGGCGTGTCGGGCCAGGATCTGCGCCGGACGCAGCACCAGGCGACGCTCGAGGCAGGCGCCGGCATCGTCGAAGATCTGGTCGAACACGTGGCGCAGGGTCAGCACGGTGGGACCCACATCGATCCGGGTCGTGCCGAGTGCGGCCTCGCGCAGCTTGCCGCCCGGCCTGGCCGACGCCTCCAGCAGCGTCACCGCGAAGCCGGCGCGCGCGAGATCGAGTGCCGCCACCAGCCCGCCGATCCCGGCCCCGATGACGATCGCCTGCTGCGTCCGCATCGCGCCTGCACCCCAAGATCCCGATTGACGACGGTGTCCATAATGTCTGACAGTTTAGTCTGACAAGCAAGCATGACACTCGACGCCGGAGGGACGGATGGACGTGGTGGCGCGGATCGAACGGACGCTGGAGGCCGCACTGGCTCCCGCCCTCGCCTTCTCCGGGCCGCCGCGGCTGGGTGCGGCGATCCGGCACGCGGTGTTCCCGGGCGGCGCGCGGGTGCGGCCGAGGCTGTGCCTCGCGGTGGCGCGGGCCTGCGCGTTCGGAAGCCGGGTCATCATCATGGACGAGC
>CAXTOC010000391.1:0-2204 GCA_964245725.1 uncultured Acetobacteraceae bacterium
CCGCGCGGCGGCGCCCCGGAACTGCAGGCGGCACGCGTGCGCATCTCGCAGCTGACCGCCGACCTCAACAAGCTCGACCTCGACCTGCGCGGCGCCACCGCACGCAACGAGGCGCTGCGCGCGGAGCTGCACATCACCCGCCAGGCGCGCGCCGAGGCGCAGCAGGCGCTGCTGCGGGTGAATGCGGACAGCCGGCCGAAGCGGATCCTGATGGCGCTGTGCCTGATCTGCGGCGTGCTGCTCGGCATCGCCGGCAGCTCGGTGATCAACGCCGTGCTGCCGCCGCCGCACGCCGACAACTCGCGCTACCTCACCTCGCCCTGAAGCATGCCGGTCATCCCGATCCCAGATCTAGTAGCGATGCCAGATCTTGTACCGACGCCAGACCGCGCAGGCGACGATCTCGGCCTGATCGACGCGCTGCGCCGCCGCCTCGGCGAGGCCGGCGTGCTGACCGGGCAGGCGGACACCGACCCGTACTGCGAGGACTGGCGCGGCCTGTATCACGGCCGCGCGCTTGCGGTGATCCGCCCCGCCGACACCGAGGCGGTGGCCGAGGCGGTCCGGCTGTGCGCCCGACACGGCGTTCGCCTGGTGCCCCAGGGCGGCAACACCAGCTTGGTCGGCGGGGCGGCGGTGCGCGACGACGGCAGCGAGGTCATCCTCAACCTCTCACGCCTGAACCGCATCCGCGGCGTCGATCCGGTCGACATGACCCTGTCGGTCGAGGCCGGCGTCACCCTGAAGGCGGCGCAGGACGCCGCCGCCGCGGCCGGGTGCAAGCTGCCGCTCTCGATCGCCTCCGAGGGCTCGGCACAGATCGGCGGCGTGCTCGCGACCAATGCCGGCGGCAACAACACGGTGCGCTACGGCAACGCGCGCGAGCTGCTGCTCGGCATCGAGGCGGTGCTGCCGGACGGCAGCGTGCTGCACGGCATGCGGCGGCTGCGCAAGGACAACACCGGCTACGCGCTGCGGCACCTGCTGGTCGGCTCGGAGGGCACGCTCGGCGTCATCACCGCCGCGATCCTGCAGCTGGCGCCGCTGCCGCGCACGATCGAGGTGGCGCTGTGCGGGCTGCCCTCGCCGGAGGCGGCGCTGCGCCTGTTCACCCGCCTGCGCGCCGCCGACCCGTCGGCGATCCAGGCCTTCGAGTACATGTCCGGCGCCAGCATGGCGATGGTGACCGGGCTGATCGAGGGCGCGGCGCTGCCGCTCGCCGAGCCGGCGCCGGACTACGTGTTGGTCGAGCTCGCCACCGCGCGCGAGCGGGCCGAGCTGCGCACGCTGCTGGAGGGCGTGCTCGCCGAGGCGCTGGAGGAGGGCACGGTGCTGGACGCGGTGATCGCCGAGAGCGGTGCGCAGTGCGGCGCGATCTGGCGCCTGCGCGAGGAGCACGCGGAGGCGCAGAAGCGCGCCGGCGGCAGCGTCAAGAACGACGTCTCGGTGCCGGTCTCGCGGGTGCCGGAGCTGATCCGGCTGGCCGGCGAGGCGTGCCGGGCGCTGATGCCCGGGATACGCGTGGTCCCTTTCGGGCATCTCGGCGATGGCAACATCCACTTCAACCTGGTGCAGCCCGAGACGATGCCGCGCGCCGCCTTCCTCGCCCGTGACCACGAGCTGATGGACGCCGTCAGCGCGGTGGTGCGGGCACTCGACGGCTCGTTCTCCGCCGAGCATGGCGTCGGACGGCTCAAGACCTACATGATGGAGGACTGGCGCGGCGGCGCCGAGCTGGCGACCATGCGCCGGATCAAGCAGGCGCTCGATCCGCACGGGCTGTTCAACCCAGGCAAGCTGCTGCCCGGATGAGCGCTGCGGCGTAGGAGGCGGTGTTGGCCGAGCCCTGGCAGGCGCTGGAAGCGATCGGGCTGCTGCCCGACATCGAGATCGACCCGGCCACCGCGGCGCTGCAGCTCGCCCGCCTGGATGCGCCGCTCGACCACTGGCAGGCGGCGTCGGCGCATCTCTCCGAGCTCGCGCGCGAGGCGGCGGCGATTGGCGCCGTGCTGTCAGGCCGCAGCGCCGAGGCGCAGGTCGGCGCGCTGGCCGGGCTGATCCATGCCCGCTTCGGCTATCGCGGCGACAGCGAGACCTACGACGACCTCGACAACGCCAACCTGATCCGCGTCATCGAGCGGCGTCGCGGGCTGCCGGTGGCGCTCGGCATCCTCTATATCCATGCCGCCCGCGCCCAGGGCTGG
>CAXTOC010000392.1:0-2203 GCA_964245725.1 uncultured Acetobacteraceae bacterium
CTCCTCGACGGCGCGCATCCGAGCGGCGGCGAGGTGCTGCCGCGGGCCGGCGCTGTCGCCGTACCAGGCGTCGTTGGTGATGTTGAGCAGCCAGGCCGGCCGGTCGGCCGGATCCACCACCTCGCCGGGGAAGATGACCTCGTAGCAGATCAGCGGGGAGAACGCGCCGACGCCCGGCAGGCGCAGGGTGCGCCGGCCGGCTCCCGCCTCGAAGCCGCCGCCGGGCACGACCTGGATCGGCAGCAGCGGCGGCTGGTACTCGCCGAACGGCACCAGGTGCGCCTTGTCGTAGACCGCCGCCAGGCTCAGGTCCGGCAGCAGGGCGAACAGGCTGTTGCGCGGCCGGCCGTCGGCGCCGAAGCGCACGCCGCCGATCAGTCCGGCGGCGGCCCCGGGGGCTTGCCCCATGATGATCCGGCGCGCCTGCGCGTCCTCGTCGAGCAGCCCCGGAAAGGCGCTCTCCGGCCAGGCGAAGACGATCGGCCGCCCCGGCGCCGCGTCTTGCCGTCGGTGCGCCTGTCGCATCCCGTCCCCGGTCAGGCGCAGGTAGGTGCGGAAGCTCTGCAGCGCCCAGGCGCGATCGAGCTTCTCGACCTCCGGGATGTCGCCCTGCACCAGCACCACCAGCGGCCCCTGTCCGGGCAGCGGATGCACCCAGGCCAGGCGGGCGGCGCCGGCCGCGGCCCACAGCCCGAGCAGCAGCAGGCCGCACACCACGGCGCGTCGTCCCAGCGCCGGCGTCGCGGCCGCAAGCAGGGTGAGCAGGGTCAGCCCGTGCACGCCGATCCACGCCGCCGGCTGGATCATGATGTCGCCGATCCGGCTCGGCCAGGAGGGGCCGGACCATTCCCAGGCGCTGCCCAGCGGGTTCCAGGGAAAGCCGGTGAAGGCGTACACGCGGACGATGTCGGCCGCGGTCCAAAGCCCGACGAACAGGGCCACGCGCCGGACCCCTGGCGGTGCGAGGCGGCTCAGCGCGCAGGGGAGCGCGATCAGGATCGCGAGCGGCACCGCGCAGAGCGGGGTCGCCAGCGGCAACGCCCACCAGAACACGTCGATGCGCGTCAGCAGCGCGTCGGTGATCCAGTACAGGCCGGCGCAGTAGAACCCGAAGCCGAAGGCGAAGCCGTGGCGCAGGGCGGCGCCGGACGAGGCGGCAGCGTCGATACGCCGCAGCAGCAGCGGCACGGTGAGCAGCAGGATCGGCACCAGCCCGAACGGCGGCAGCGCCAGCGCCGAGAGCGCGCCGGCTGCGAGCACGCGCGAGGCCCCGGCCTCGCGCCTTGCCGGCGGCGTCAATCCAGCGCGTCGCGGAGCTGGCGCTCGTAGTGACGGTAGTACTTGTCGGTGATCAGGTCGGTCTTGACCACCACCGCCACGTCGGTGGTGTTGAACTGGGTGTCGACAACGGCGCCGTCGCCGATGAAGCCGCCGAGCCGGAGGTACCCCTTGATCAGCGGCGGCAGCTGCAGCTGCACCCGGCGGTGGTCGATCGTCAGGGGATCGCAGCGACGCATCTCGACGTAGCGCTCCGGCACCGCGCGCGGCCGCAGCGCCGGCGGGGCGAGATGGTTGTGGTAGAGGAACGTGAGCTCGTCGCGCAGCCGCTCCGGATCGATCCCCGGCAGGCTGGCGCAGCCGAACATCACGTCGATGCGGTGCAGGAACACGTAGGCGGCGATGCCGCGCCACATCAGCTGCATCGCGGCGCGTCCGCGATACTTGGTGTCGACGCAGGACCGCCCCAGCTCGAGCAGGCGCCCTGGAAAGCCGGTGATCCGGCTGATGTCGTACTCCGACGCGGTGTAGAAGCGCCCGACGCGCTGCGCGCCCTCGTTCTGCACCAGCCTGTAGGTGCCGACCACGCCGCGTGCGCCGGGGCTGACCGCGTGATCGACGACCAGCAGATGGTCGGCGACGTCGTCGAACAGGTCGACATCGCGCCGCAGCCGCCGGGCTCGCTCGTCCGGCCGCGCACCCATCTCGTCGTAGAAGATGCGGTAGCGCAACGCCTGCGCCGCGTCGCGCTCGGCGGCGGTGGTGGCGATGCGCACCGCGAGGTTGCCGGCGCGGAGCTCGCCGAAGCCGCCGGCTCCGACATTCGGCGCGGGACGGCGCGACAGCGGCGGGGCGACGATCGGCGTCGTCAGGCTCACCGCGCGGCTCCGTGACGGCCAGGCGCTGGGGGCTGGTAGTCCTGCGC
>CAXTOC010000393.1:0-2201 GCA_964245725.1 uncultured Acetobacteraceae bacterium
GCGTACGACCTCGGCATGCGGGGCGCGGCGGCCGCCCGGGCGGACCAGCGGGGCCATCGCGTCGAGCAGCACCGAGGCCCGGCGCACCACCGCGGCAGCGCGCGCGGCGTTGAACTCGTCGCCGCGCGCGAGTGCGCCCGTCTCGTCGATCGCGTCGGTGCCGTAGAGCGCGTCGTACAGGCTGCCCCAGCGCGCGTTGGCGGCGTTCAGCGCGTAGCGCGCATTGGTCACCGGCACCACCAGCTGCGGCCCCGCCAGCCGCGCGATCTCGTCGTCGATGCCATCGGTCATGACGCTGAACGGCGCCGGCTCCGGCACCAGGTAGCCGATCCCGCGCAGGAAACCGAGCTGCTCCGCCGGGTCCGGCGTCTCGCCGGCATGCGCCGTGTAGTAACGGTCGATCTCGTCCTGCAGCCGGTCGCGCTCGGCGAGCAGCGTGCGCAGGCGCGGGCTCAGCGGCGCGAGCAGGTCGGAGAAGCCGGCCCAGAACCGGTCGATGGTGATGCCGGTGCCTGGCAACGCCTCGTCGGCCACGAAGTCGGCCACGGTCCGGGCCACCCGAAGGCCGGCCAGCCCCACGTAGTGCCCGGCCGTGCGAGAGCCATCCATAGGCGTTCTTTCGAGCGAGTTGAGGGGCGAGCTTGATCCGTCGGGCCGGGACCCGGAAGCCCCGGAATTTCCGAAGGCAGATGACGGGTTCGTGCGCGTCCCGGAACTGCTCGGTCTCGGTGCTGCCGCGCATCGCGGTGGTGGACGACGTGCCGCCGCTCGCGGTGGCCGCCACTGCGTCGAACCAGCCGGTGCCGACCTCGCGCTGATGGCGGGTGGCGGTGTAGCCCTCGAGCTCGGTGGCGAACTCGGCCTGCTGCAGCTCCGAGTGGGCCGCCAGGCCGCGCTCTGCGCAGCCGCGGGCGAGCTTGAACATCGAGGTGTTCAGCGAGTGGAAGCCGGCTAGGGTCACGAACTGGAACTTGCAGCCCATCGCGCCGATCGCGCGCTGGTAGTCGGCAACCTGGTCCTGCGACAGCTTCTTGCGCCAGTTGAACGAGGGCGAGCAGTTGTAGGCCAGCATCTCGCCGGGGAACTGCCTGTGCATGGCGTCGGCAAAGCGCGCCGCCTCCGCGAGGTCCGGCTCGCTGGTCTCCCACCAGAGCAGGTCGGCGTAGGGGGCATAGGCCAGGCTGCGGGCGATCGCGTACTCGACGCCCTGGCCCCGGCGGATCCGGAAGAAGCCCTCCACGTCGGCGGCCAGCCGCGCCGGGTTGAACGCGCGGATATGCTGGCTGATCGGCACCAGCACCTCGCCGCCGAGGTGGCCGCACTTCTTCTCCGTGCCGAGCCGGTCCTTGAAGTGCACGCCGGCGGCGCCCGCCTCGATCATCGCCCGCATCGGCTCGAAGGCGTTCAGCGGGCCGCCGAAGCCGGTCTCGGCGTCGGCGACGATCGGCGCCATCCATTGCTGCCCGACGTCGCCCTCGAGGCAGGCGATCTGGTCGGCGCGGCGCAGCGCGTTGTTGATGCGGCGCACCACCGTCGGCACCGAGTCGGCCGGATGCAGCGACCGGTCGGGATACATCTCGCCGGCGAGGTTGGCGTCCGCCGCCACCTGCCAGCCGGACAGGCAGATCGCCTTGAGCCCGGCCTTGACCTGCTGCATCGCCTGCTTGCCGGTCAGCGCGCCGAGCGTGTGCAGGTAGGGCTCGGTCCTGAGCGGGTGCCGCAGGCGCTCCGGAAAAACGGTCCGGATCGGCGGGGATCATCATCGACCTCGGCAGCGTGGAGCAGGTGGTTCCCTTACGCCGCCGCCGCCGCCCGCGCAGGAGGGAAACCGGCACGGCCGCGGTAAAGCGGTGGCGGCCCTGACAAGACTTCGACGGGATCTGTAAATCGTGTAAATCCCGGCGATGAACCGCCCGATGATCGGCCCCAGGATCGGCCAGGCGATCCGCCGCCTGCGCAAGCAACGCGGGCTGACCCAGGCCGGCCTCGCCGCCCGGCTCGGCATCTCGGGCAGCTACCTCAACCTGATCGAGCACGACGAGCGCAGCGTCACCGCCTCGCTGCTGATCAAGCTCACCCGCCTGCTCGACGTCGACGTGGAGGCGTTCGCGGGCCTCGAGCAGCGCAGCCTCGCGGTCGGGCTGCGCGAGGCGCTGACCGACCCGCTGCTGGATGCCGGGCCGATCGCCGAGGAGGCGTAC
>CAXTOC010000394.1:0-2197 GCA_964245725.1 uncultured Acetobacteraceae bacterium
TCCTCAGCGTAGATCTCGCCGAGCTTGCTCATCGCCGCTGGCAAGCCCTGCGCGCCGGGGGCGAGCGCGCGCGGAGCGGGGGCCCGGGGGGCCGCTTCACGCCGGACGGCACCAAGGTGACGCCCGCCGACCAGGCGGCGTCCGGCGCCGGCGGGTCGGGCGGCACTTCGCCGGTGCCGGCTCAGGGTGCGCCCGCGGCTCCGGGCAGCGCGCCGAACTCGGACTGACGGCCGTGCCCACGGCGGTCTCGCCGCTCGCCCGTCCGTTCCCGGCGCTGGCCCGGATCGGGGGCGTGCGTCTCGCGACCGGCGCCGCGGGCATACGCTACGCCGGCCGCGACGACCTGGTGCTGGCGGCCTTCGCGCCGGGAACCCAGGTCGCCGGCGTGTTCACCCGCAACCGGTGTCCGGGCGCGCCGCTCGACTGGTGCCGCGCCGCACTGCCGGGTGGGACCGCGCGCGGCCTGGTGGTCAATGCGGGCAACGCCAACGTGTTCACCGGGCGCGCCGGGATCGAGGCGACCGGCGCCACCGCCGCCGCCGCCGCCTCGCTGCTCGGCTGCGCGGCGACGCAGGTGTTCCTGGCCTCGACCGGGGTGATCGGCGAGGTGCTGCCGCACGCGAAGATCACCGCGGCCCTCCCCGCGCTGCACCGCCGGCTGTCGGAGGACGGCTGGGAGGCGGCGGCGCGCGGCATCATGACCACCGACACCTTCCCCAAGGGTGCGGCGCGCACGGCGCGGGTCGGCGGTGCCACGGTGCACATCCAGGGCATCGCCAAGGGCAGCGGCATGATCGCGCCCGACCTCGCGACCATGCTGTGCTTCGTCGCCACCGATGCGGCGCTGCCGGCGGCGGTGCTGCAGCCGCTGCTGCGACGGGCGGTCGCGCGCAGCTTCAACCGCACGACGGTGGATTCCGACAGCTCGACCAGCGACACCGTGCTGCTGTTCGCGACCGCCGCCGCCACCCACGACCCGGTGGGCGATGAAGCCGAGGCCGGACTGGACGATTTCGCCGCAGCGCTCGACGCGGTGCTGCTCGACCTCGCCCTGCTGGTGGTGCGCGACGGCGAGGGAGCGGGCAAGCTGATACGGATCGAGGTGCGCGGCGCGGTGAGCGAGGACTCCGCCGGCCGGGTGGCGCTGTCGGTCGCCAACTCGCCGCTGGTCAAGACCGCGATCGCCGGCGAGGACGCGAACTGGGGCCGGATCGTGATGGCGGTCGGCAAGAGCGGCGAGCCAGCCGATCGCGACCTGCTGTCGGTGGGCATCGGCGGCACCTGGATGGCGCGGCACGGCGCCGTGGTGCCGGGCTACGACGAGACCCCGGTGGCGGCGCATCTCAGAGGATTCGAGGTGGAGATCGCGATCGATCTGGGCCTGGGCGAGGGAGCCGCGACCGCCTGGACCTGCGACCTCACGCACGGCTACGTCGACATCAACGGCAGCTACCGCAGCTGAGGCACGATGACGACCAACGCATTCGATCAGGTGCCACCGCCTCCGCCAGGCCCGCGACCAGGCCCGCGACTAGGCCCGGGAGCAGGGTGGGATCACCCCGACCGCGTGTGGGGCTATGCCGGCTTCTGGTGGCGCGTGCTGGCCTGGGCGATCGACAGCGCGATCCTGTCGGCGATCGCGGTGCTGCTGCATCAGCTGCTCGGCGGCGGCGCGCTGGGCATCATCGGTGTGCACCCCTCGCCGGGTGGCGTGCTCAATGTCGGCTATGTCGGCGGCACCAGCCTCGCCGACGCCACCCAGCCGCCGCAGTGGCACCTGCGGGCGCCGGGCCCGGTCAACCTGATCAGCCTGCTGGTGCCGTTCGCCTACTACGCGCTGCTCGAATCCTCGCCCTGGCAGGCCACCGTCGGCAAGCGCGTGTGCCGGCTCCGCGTCACTCGGCTGGACGGGCGGCGGATCAGCCTGCCGCGCGCGCTCGGCCGCTATCTCGGCAAGTTCGTCTCCGCCTTCATCCTCGGCATCGGTTTCCTGATGGTGGCGTGGACGCCGCGCAAGCAGGGGCTGCACGACCTGATGGCGGACACCCTGGTGGTACGTCTGCGTCAACCGAGCGACCTGGTGCGTTTCAACCCGCCGGGCTGAGTGCCGGGCGGCGCGGACCCGCCGCTATTCCGCGGCCGCGGCGTCGGGCAGCGTTCGCACCGGGTAGCGGGCCGGCGGCGGACGGCCCGCTAC
>CAXTOC010000395.1:0-2193 GCA_964245725.1 uncultured Acetobacteraceae bacterium
CAGCACCAGCGGGTCGCTGCGCAGCGCCAGCCGGTCGACGTTGGGCGGGAAATGCGCCTCGATGCTGCGCTCGGTCTTGCTGACGATGCTGCCGCCGTGCAGCAGCGCCACGAAGTACGGCACGGTGACGTCGTGCCCGCTCGCCGCCGGGCCGCGCAGCACCGAGATGACGACGCTCGCCTGCGTATGCAGGGCATGGCCCTGCTCGGCGTTGCTGCAGCTGCCGTTGACGCCGATCAGCGAGACCTGGGTGACCAGGGTCGAGGGGTCGTGCGACGGCCCGGCGTAGCTGGTGAGGTCCGCACCCTCGGCCAGGATGCCGACCGGCACGCATTGCGGGGCGAACGCGTTGGGGTCGTCCGGCCCGCAGCCGAACAGCAGGGTCATCCCGGCGAGGAGCGGCAGCGCGCGGCCGGAGGTGCGGAGGACGGGGAGGGACAGCTTCATGCTCGACTTTCGGCCGTTCCTGCCCACGGGTCGCTTCCCGGGGGCAGCGTCCCGCTCGGGGACCGGAGGATTGGCAGGCGCCCCGGCTCGCCCGACGGACGCCCCAGGGTCGCAATCTCGATGCGGGGGCCATATACTGCGCGCCGCACGTTTGGGAAGCACCATGCCGGATCAGATCCTCGATTTGCCGATGCCCGCTGTCCGGGCCGACGGCGGCCAGGCTCCGGACACGGTTGCCGAGAGGCGGCCGATGCGCGTGCTGCTGGCGGGACCGCGCGGCTTCTGTGCCGGGGTCGACCGCGCGATCCGGGTGGTCGAGGAGGCGCTGCGGCGCTACGGCGCCCCGGTCTACGTGCGTCACGAGATCGTCCATAACCGCACCGTGGTGGAGCAGCTCGAGGCGCAGGGCGCGATCTTCGTCGAGGAGCTCGACGAGGTGCCGGCGGACGGCCACGTGGTGTTCTCCGCACACGGCGTGCCCAAGGCGGTCCCGGCCGAGGCGCAGCGGCGCAACCTGCTCTACCTCGATGCGACCTGCCCGCTGGTCAGCAAGGTGCACCGCGAGGCCGAGCGGCACTACGCCGAGGGCGGCCCGGACAGCCGGCACATCCTGATGATCGGCCACGCCGGGCATCCGGAGGTGGTCGGCACCATGGGCCAGCTGCCGCCGGGCGCGGTGACCCTGGTGCAGGACGCCGAGGAGGCGCGGCGGGTGCGGCCGGCCGACCCGACGCGCCTCGCCTTCATCACCCAGACCACCCTGTCGGTCGACGACACCGCCGAGATCGTCTCGGTGCTGCGCGCGCGCTTCCCGCTGCTGGAAGGGCCGAAGCGCGAGGATATCTGCTACGCCACCACCAACCGCCAGGAGGCGGTGAAGGCGATCGCGCCCGGCTGCGACCTGGTGATCGTCATCGGCAGTCCGAACTCGTCGAACTCGCAGCGCCTGCGCGAGGTGGCCGAACGCTCCGGCACGCCACGCGCGCTGCTGGTGCCGACGCTGCGCGACCTGGACTGGTCGGTGCTGGATGGCGTGAGCACGCTCGGCATCACCGCCGGCGCCTCGGCGCCGGAGGCGCTGGTGCAGGAGATGGTGCATGCGCTCTCGGCGCGCTTCGCGCTCGAGATCGAGGAGCGCACGGTCAAGCAGGAGGACGTGATCTTCAAGCTGCCGGCACCTCTGGGCTGACGCCGGCCGGGGCATGGCGGTCTATACCGACGTCACCGACGAGGCGCTGGCCGGCTTTCTCCGGGAGTACGAGATCGGCGAGCTGGTCGCCTTCCGCGGCATCGCCGAGGGGGTCGAGAACAGCAACTTCTCGCTGCGCACCGGAGCCGGCGACTTCATCCTCACCCTGTACGAGAAGCGGGTCGACCGGCGCGAGCTGCCCTGGTTCCTCGGGCTGATGCGCCACCTCGCGGCGCGCGGCATCTCCTGCCCGCTGCCGCTCGCGGGACGCGACGGCGAGGCGTTGCGCGCGCTCGCCGGACGGCCGGCGGCGATCACCAGCTTCCTGCCCGGAGTGTGGCCGCGCCGGGTGCGCCCGGAGCACTGCCTGCAGCTCGGCGAGGCCCTGGCGCGGCTGCACCTGGCCGGCCTGGACTACCCCGAGGCGCGACGCAACGCGCTCGGCCCGCACGCCTGGCCGGCGCTGCTGCAGCGCAGCCAGGCCGGCGGCGATGCGGTGCAGGCCGGGCTGATGGCCGAGCTGGACGCCGCCCTCGGCCGCATCCTGCCGGCCTGGC
>CAXTOC010000396.1:0-2191 GCA_964245725.1 uncultured Acetobacteraceae bacterium
TTATACCGCCGAGTCTATGAAGTGACCTTCCTGATCCACGGGTAGTTGCACAGGGAGCACGGGCGTTCTGGCGTGATTTGGTTCCAGGCGTTGCAGGCGGCGTTGATGATGGCATCCTGATCTCTGTGCAGGCGGTGGGACAGGAAGCGCTCCTGCAGATCGAGCCATACGCGTTCGAGCTAGTTCAACTCCGATGCGTAGGGCGGCAGCTTCACGAGGGTGATGTTGTTTGGCACCTGCAGGGCACCGGCGATGTGCCAGCCGGCGCCATCGATCATCAGAGCCGCGTGGACATCTGGCGCCAGCTGCTCGGAGAAACCGCGCAGGAGCACGCCCATGGCTTGCGTCGAGACCGATGGCAATACAAGACAGAAGTCGTTGCCGGTTGCAGGCTCGACGGCGGCAAAGATGTAGGCGTAGACGAAGCGTCTGTCGTGAAGTCCGGGCGGACGCTGACCGCGCAGCCACCAGCGATGGCAAATGCGACTCGTCTATCCGATCCTGGCTTCGTCCTGGAAGTAGAGCGCAATCCGCTTATCCAGATGCGCCTCTGCCGCTGCCTTCAGCGCGCTCGGAAGCCCCTTTTTACCCACGCATCCTGCGCCTTCGGATCAGCATTTGGGTGCACCTGCCGCGCCTTCTGTCGAGAGAACACCATCCGCTTCAGCACCTCGCTCAGGTGCACCGGATGGTAGCGCTTCTCGATCAGGCCTGCAATGTCATCCCGGGTGTAGCTCGAGATGCCGCTGCGCTTGGGCTCCGGGCTACGCAAGATCAGCGCGGCAAGCGCAGCCTCCCCGCCTTCGCTCAGGCCCGGCGGCCGGCCGGGCTTCGGTCGATCCTCCAATCCCGCAGGCCTCCAATCCCGCAGGCCCTCAGCATTATACCGCGTCACCGCGTCACGCAGCGCCTGGCGCTCCATCCCCGCGAGTCGCGCCGCCTCGGCGCGCGTCATCTCATCCAGCGCGTTCGCAATCGCCAGCGCCCGAGCTGCGGCCCGCGAACTCGGAAGTCGTCGGGCCGGGGCTCGCAGCGCAGCCGACGACAGATCCGACCTGATCGACAGGCCATCCTCTGCTCCCCATACCCGAGTTGACGGATCGATCGAATGTTTTTCCGCCCGGCAGGGACGGGCGGAGACAGACGATGAGGGCGCCGGACGAGGTAGCGGCGATGCAGCGGCTTCATGGCCTGGGCTGAGGCACGCGGCGGATCGCGGCCGAGGTCGGATGCAATCGGGAGACGGTGCAGCGGTATCTGGCGTCGGGTGCGTGGGTTCCGTGCCGGGTTCCGACCCGTCCCAGCCTGCTGGCGGGGCACGCGACTTGGCTGGCTGAGCGGCTCCGGCGTCACCGGGGCAATGCGGACGTGGTGCGCCAGGAGGTGGCGTCCGAGCTTAGCATCGTGGTCGGCCTGCGCACGGTGGGGCGCGCGGTGTCCCACCTGCGGCGCGAGCTCGCGGCGGAGGCGCTGGCGACGGTTCGGTTCGAGACGCTGCCGCCGGGCCGCCAGCTCCAGATCGACTTCGGCCAGCGCCGGATCGAGATCGAGGGCGAGCGGGACAAGGTGTTCTTGTTCGTAGCCACGCTCGGCCATTCGCGTCGCGTCTATACGGCGATGTTCCGGCACGAGCGGCAGTCGGCATGGCTGGAGGGGATCGAGGGCGCGTTCCGCCATTTCGGCGGCCTGCCGGGCGAGCTACTGCTCGACAACGTCCGTGCCTTAGTCAAGCACCACGAAGCGGCCACACGTGAGGTGGAATTCACTGATCGTCTGCATGCGTTTGTCCGCTACTGGGATGTGCGGCCGGTCGCCTGCGCGCCCTATCGCGCGCGCACCAAAAGCAAGGACGAGCGCGGTGTCGGCTACGTCAAGTACAACGCCATTGCTGGACGGTCTTTCGCCTCCTGGGGCGCGCTCGAGGCGCATCTGACCTGGTGGATGCGCGAGATAGCCGACACACGGGTGCACGGGACCACCGGCGAGGCGCCGATCGCGCGGTTCGAGCGCGAGGAAGCTGCGGCCCTGCGCCCATTGAATGGCCGTCCGCCGTTCCGGCAACTGCGCGAGCTGACCCGCCGCGTCCAGAACGACGCCTGCGTGGACATCGACACCAACCATTACAGCGTGCCGTGGAAGCTGATCGGGGCGGGAGTCACCGTGACGGTCGGCGGCGGCCAGATCCGCGTCC
>CAXTOC010000397.1:0-2188 GCA_964245725.1 uncultured Acetobacteraceae bacterium
CTGGCGCATCTCGGCAGCGCGCTGAGCTGGGCGACGCGGACCCGGCTGAACGCGGTGCTGCGACGCCGCCGGCGGCCCTCGCCCGCCGACACGGCGCCGGCCGACGAGGGCGGTCCGGCGCAGCCGGTGCCCGGCGTCACCACCTTCGACGACAACTGCGCGCCCGGCGACGTGCTGCTGGTGCTGGGCTCGCCCTGGTTCCACCCGTTCTACGCCGAAGTGGTCGAGCGGGTGCAGCGGCAGCGCGACCTGCGCTTCGCCCTGCTGGTCTACGACATCATCCCGCTGCGCCGCCCGGAATGGTGCGACCACAACCTCGCGCTGCGCTTCCGCGAGTGGACCAGCGACGTGTTTCCGCTGGTCGACACCTTCCTGACCATCTCTCGGGCAAGCGCCCGCGACATCGTGCAGCTGGCGCAGGACAGCGGCTACGTGCTGCGCCACCCGCCGCAGCCGATCCCGATCGGCACCGGCTTCACCTCGACGCGCAAGCCCATCGGCGTCGAGGCGGCGGAGGTCCCGGCCGCGGAGGCCCCGGCCCCGGAAGTGCCGACCGCCGCGATCCTGGTCGCGGGAACGGAGGTCGCGGCGCCGCAGGCGCGGTCGGAGCGCCTGCCGCGGTCCGGCAGCTACGCGCTGATCGTCTCCACCATCGAGGCGCGCAAGAACCACATCCTGCTGTTCCGGGTGTGGCGCCGCCTGCTCGAGGAGATGCCGCGCGAACAGGTGCCGACCCTGGTGTTCGCGGGAAGGGTCGGCTGGCTGGTCAGCGACCTGATGCAGCAGCTGCGCAACGCCGACTTCCTCGACGGCAAGATCCTGCTGGTCGAGGATCCGACCGACGACGAGCTCGAGATCCTGTACGCGGGCTGCCGCTTCACCCTGTTCCCGTCGCTGTACGAGGGCTGGGGCCTGCCGGTGACCGAGAGCCTGTCCTTCGGCCGGCCCTGCATCATCTCGCGCGCCACCTCGCTGCCGGAGGCCGGCGGCCGCCTCGCGCGCTACTTCGATCCCGAGAATGCCGGCGAGGCCTACGACGTGATCCGCCACGCGATCGAGACGCCGGAGCAGACCGAAGCCTGGGCCGAGCAGGTGCGGCGCGAGTTCGAGCCGGTGACCTGGGACGAGTCCGCACGCGGCGTGCTGCGCACCCTGGGCTTCGCGACGTCCGGCACCTCCGGGCCGCGCACCGAGGCCGGCCAGCTGACGGCCACGCATCCGGTCTGACCGACGCCGCCTGGATCCCTGCCCGTCATGTTCGTCTCCTACGCCCAGAACTTCGAGGACGTGCTGCTCTGGCGGGCGCTGCGCCAAGTGCCGCACGGCTTCTACATCGACGTCGGCGCGTCGCACCCCGACATCGACTCCGTCACCCGCGCCTTCTTCGACCGCGGCTGGCACGGCATCAACATCGAGCCCGGGATCGAGGACGCGGCGCGCCTCGCGGCGTCGCGTCCGGGCGACATCACCCTGCAGCTCGCCGTCGGCCGCACCGAGGGCGAGGTCGATTTCTTCGCCCTCCCCGGCACCGGCCTGTCGACGACGGATGCGGCGGTGGCAGCCCGCCATCCGGAGGCGCAGCGGATGCGCCCGGGCCGGGTGGCGATGCGCACCCTGGCCGGGATCTGCCGCACCCACGTGCGCGGCGACATCCATTTCCTCAAGATCGACGTCGAGGGCGGCGAAGCCGAGGTGCTCGCCGGCGCCGACCTGATCGCCTACCGGCCGTGGATCATCCTGGTCGAGGCGACCGCGCCGCTGTCGGACACGCCGACGCACGGGACCTGGGAGCCCGGGCTGCTGCGACAGGGTTACCGCTTCGTCTGGTTCGACGGCCTCAACCGCTTCTACCTGGCGGCGGAACGCGCCGCCGCGCTGTCGGCGCATTTCCGCACGCCCCCGAACGTGTTCGACGACTTCATCCGTGCGCCGGACGCCACCTGGGCGGCGCGCCTCGCCGCCGCCGAGACGCGTGCCGACACGACCCTGCAGATCCTCGCCGAGAGCCAGGCTCGCCAGGCCGACCTGGTCGCCCGCGCCGGCGAGCGAGCCGACCGCGCCAGCCACGAGCATGCGCGGCTGCATCAGAGGCTGGCCGACGCACGGCAGCAGGGCGAGGCACGCGAGGCCGCCCTGCGCACGGAGATCGATCAGGTCGCGCACGAGCGGCACATGGCGCTGCACGAGC
>CAXTOC010000398.1:0-2170 GCA_964245725.1 uncultured Acetobacteraceae bacterium
GGGCATCTCGCTCGGGCTGTTCTACGGCAGCCACCTGAACATCGTCTCGCGCCGGCTGACCTTCGCGGTGGTCGGCGAGATCAACCAGACGCTGCTGCTGCTCGACCGCTACCGCAGGACCGGCGACCGCGACTGGATCATCGCCACCGCGTCGGAGCAGTTCCAGCTCGGCATGCACGTCCGCGCCCACGCCCGGTTGACCAGCACCGGCTCCACCCACGTGCTGGGGCCGATGGACGACGACCTGGCGCAGGCGCTGGCGCTGATCCGCCGCCCGTTCAGCGTCGACTGGCTGTCGGATCCGCACACCGTGAGGATCCAGGTGCAGCTCGCCGACGGGGTGCTGGACATCGACACCCCGCGCAAGCGCCTCGATGTCGGGCCGATCTACCTGTTCGTGTCCTGGGTCGCGGGCAGCGCCATGCTGCTGTTCATCATCGCCGCCCTGTTCATGCGCATCCAGGTGCGGGCGATACGCAGGCTGGCGCGCGCCGCCGAGGCGTTCGGCATGGGACGCGAGCCGGGGGCGATCCGGCCGGAGGGCGCCCAGGAGGTGCGCAAGGCGGCAGCCGCGTTCAACCGGATGGCCGAGCGCATACGCCACTTCGTCTCGCAGCGCACCGCGATGCTGGCCGGGGTCAGCCACGACCTGCGCACGCCCCTGACCCGGCTGCGGCTGTCGCTGGCGATGGTGCCGCAGCACGGCACGCTGCACGCCGAGGAACTCGCACCCGAGATCAGCGAGATGATCGGCGACGTCGAGGAGATGGAGCGCATGGTCGAGGGCTATCTCGCCTTCGCCCGCGGCGAGGGTGCGGAGCAGGCGCAGCCGGTCGACCTCGCACTGCTGCTGGAGGAGGTGGCGCTGTCGGCGCAGCGCGCCGGTGCGGTGTTCGTGCGCGTCGCCTGGCCTGAGATGCCGGAGCTGATGCTGCGGCCGGGCGCCATGCGCCGGGTGCTGGCCAACCTGCTCGATAATGCCCGCCGCCACGGCGGCCGCATCTCGCTGACGGCGGCGCTGGAGGACCATGCGCTGCAGGTGCTGGTCGACGATGACGGCCCGGGCATCCCGCTCGAGCGGCGCGAGGCGGTGTTCCGCGCCTTCGAGAGCACCGCGCGCGGCGGCACCGGGCTCGGCCTGACCATCGCGCGCGACATCATCCGGGCGCATGGCGGCGAGCTCAGCCTGGAGAGCGCGCCGATGGGTGGCCTGCGGGCGAGGATCCGCCTGCCGCTGTAGGAGGCGCGTCGCCTGCGCCTGCGTCAGCTGCCGCCGCCGCTGCCGCCCACCACGTTGCCGGTGCCGCCATGGCCGTAGCCGGAGTTGCTGTTGCCGAGCGTGTTGGAGCCGAGGCCGCCGAGCGGCGAGTAGCGGCCGACATTGCCGATCAGCTGCTGCATGAACGAGGTCTCGCTGCCGGGGGAGGGGGTGGCACCGCTCGCCATCGCGACGTCGTGGGCGTCCGACTTGTCGAGCAGCCGGCGGCTGCGCAGCACGCCGCCCGGATCGAAGGTCAGCACCACGACCTTCTGGCTCTCGATCTTGGGTCTCGCGGTCGGCACCGGGGCGGTGACCTCGCCGATATAGATCCAGGTGTTGTCGTCGAACGTGGCGTGCGCGGTGGGCGAGCCGAGCAGCTTGCTCACGTCCGCGCGCGTGGTGGTGCCGGGCACCAGCCTGTCGTAGTCGGCGGCCTCGATGATGGTGCCGCGGTCGGTCGGGATCGGGGCGAAGACGGCGCAGCCGCCGAGCGCCGGCGCCAGGGCGAGCGCCAGGCCGAGCAGGGCCGGCGTCGCTCGAAGCGGGAAGCTGCGTCTTGCCGTGAGCGGCGGCATGGCGGGATCATCGTCCTGTGATAGAGGAAGCGCCTCGCCCCGGTGCCTGATCGGTCCGGTGCTGTCAATCTCGGGTGCTGTCAATCTCGATCGGAGGCTCGGGTCATCCGCTGGTTCGGCTCCTCGGCTCGCCGATCTTCCTCCCGGGAACCCGAGCGTCTCGGCTTCGTGCTGTACGGGCAGGCGGTCGCGGCCTCCCGCGATGCGGCCTTCTATACCGAGCCGCCCGAGGGTTTCGCGGTCGCCGACACGCTCGACGGCCGCTTCGACATGATCTGCCTGCACGTGGCCCTGCTCAGCCGCCGGCTGATCGCCGGGGCGCGCGGCGCCGGCG
>CAXTOC010000399.1:0-2159 GCA_964245725.1 uncultured Acetobacteraceae bacterium
ATGCAGGCTATGCCGTCTGCGGCACCCCTGGATCAGCCGTAAGACCGACACTCTGAATGCCCGCAAGGGCGCACGCCTCGTCATTGTCAGCCACATCGCCGCTTCCGCCGCAGGCTCCAATGACGCGGTCGGCCTCGTCGAAAAAGGCGAGCGCCTTCGTGGCCACCTCGGCGCAGACGGCCGGCAGCGCCGGATGGGCCAACACGGCGTCCGGCGTCAGATCCGTCATGCCGTGGGCGATCATCGGCTCGCGCGGCAGGTAGAGCCGGCCGCGCCCGGCATCCTCGCCGAGGTCGCGCAGGATGTTGGTGATCTGCAGCGCCCGGCCGAGATGGTGCGCCACCTCGTCGGCGTCGGCCGAGGCGTCGCCGAAGGCGCGCACCGACAGCCGCCCCACCGCACTGGCGACACGATCGATGTAGAGGTCGAGCTCGGCCGCCGGGGGTGCGACGATCACCCGCTCCGCGTCCATCTGCATGCCGTCGATCACCGCCTGGAAGTCCTCGGCGCGCAGCCGGTAGCGGGTGATCGCCGCCAGCAGCACCCGGTCCAGGCCGTCGCCGGCGATGCCGCGATACAGCCCGGCGACGCGGTCGCGCCACGCCGCGAGTCGCGGCAGCTTGGCCTCGAACGGTCCCGCCTCGTCGGCCACGTCGTCGACCAGGCGGCAGAAGGCGTAGATCGCGTACATCGCGTAGCGGCGGTCCGGCGGCAGCACCCGCATGCCGCGGGCGAACGAGGTGCCGGACCGCCTGACGATGCCCTCCACCAGGGCGAGATCGCCGGCATCGCAGCCCAGCGCCGTCGTGGGAGCCCGCATCATCGTCTCCGCCAGGCGCGCGCCGCACCCAGCAGGCTGCGCGCCACGTCGCCGCGTCGCAGCTTCACCCGCCGCGCCAGCGGGTCCTCGCGACGCAGCCGCGCCGCCAGGCGGTGCGACAGTCCCACGATCACCGCGCACTCCAGGCGCATGCGCCGGTCCGCCACCAGCCCGGGCAGCGACGCGGCCTGCCGGTTGAGGCGGTCCACCTGGTCCAGCAGCCGGTCGAGCACGCGTCGCAGCGCCGGACGGCAGCGATCCTCGCGCAGCATCTCGACGTCCAGCCCCTCCTGTTCCAGCCACGGGCTGGGGATGTAGCAGCGGTCGAGCGCGGCGAGGTCCGACTTGCAGTCCTGCAGGTGGTTCAGCAGCTGCAGCGCCGTGCACAGCGCGTCCGAGGCGGCGAGGCTCTGCCGGCCCTCGCCGTGCAGCGCCAGCAGGTAGCGTCCCACCGGGTTCGCGGAGTAGCGGCAGTACCAGGCCAGCTCCTCCCAGCTCGGGGTTCGCGGCTGCAGCGCATCGCGACGGAACGCCACGATCAGGTCGGTCGCGGTGGAGGGGTCGATCCCGGTGACGGCCAGCGAGGCGCGCAGCCGGCGCGCGTGGGCGAGCTCGTCCGGCGTGGCGTCCGAGGCGGCCGGCGGGCGGCCGAGCACTGCCGCTTCCATCGCGTCCAGCCGGGCGATCTTGGCCGGCGGCGGCAGCACCGCGTTGTCGGCGATGTCGTCGATGGCGCGCGCGAAGCCGTAATAGGCGTGCACGTGCGGCCGCAGCGCCGCGCGGATCAGCCGCGATCCGACCGGAAAGTTCTCGTCGCCGCGACCCTTGCCGGAAGCGACTTCGATGGGAGCGATGTCCGCGGGCAGGTCGTTCATGACGCGGACGGGTCCCCCTCGCGGTAGGCGCGCTGCTTCCAGACCACGCCGCGCCCGCGATGATGGTCCAGCGCCGAGCCGATGGTGGCCGCGGTGTAGAACACCGCCACCGCCGGCAGCAACAGCGCCCACAGCGGCGACAGGCGGAAGCGGCGCAACGTCGGCAGGAACGACAGCGTGGCGATCGCCCAGGCCAGGATGCCGCACAGCCGGGCGGCACCGTGCGCCGCCAGCGCGGCCAGCGGCGGCACCAGCCAGATCAGCGCCATCCCGGCCACCGTGCCGGCGAGCAGCAGCGGCGAGAAGCGCAGCTGCACGTAGGCGGTGCGCGCCACCATGCGCCAGACGTCGCGGGCACGCGGATAGGGCCGCACCGAGCGCGCCAGCAGGCTGTGGCCGAGCCAGATCGCCCCCCCGCTGCGCTTGACCCGGGCGGCCAGCGCCACGTCGTCGATCAGCGCGCC
>CAXTOC010000400.1:0-2156 GCA_964245725.1 uncultured Acetobacteraceae bacterium
ACCGAATTCCTCACGCAGGGCCATCAGGCCCGGCATTTCGGTCTCGGCGATCTCGATCTCCTTGCGGCCGAAATCGGCGAGGCCGATGTCCGCGATGACATAATCGTTGCTGGGGCTGACGGTGGCGGTGGCGAGCGGCGAGTTCGACCTCTCCGTGGGCCAGGTCGCTGGCCTGTCCGGCGTGCTGGTGGCCGGGCTGATGGTCTGGTCGGGATTGCCGATCGCCGCCGCGATCGCGCTCGCGGTGCTGGCCGGCGTCGTCATCGGCGTCGTCAACGGGCTGCTGGTGACGCGCCTGCGCATCCCCTCGCTGATCGCCACCCTGGCGATGGGGCCGATCGCGCTCGGGCTCAACTATGCCTACGACGGCGGCGACTCGATCTATTCCAGCTTCCCGCCGGCCTTCTACGTGATCGCCACCGGCCGGGTGGCGGGGGTGGTGCCGGTGCCGATCCTGATCGCCGTGGTCGTGGTCGCGGCGTTCTACGTCCTGGTCAACCGCACGCGGCTCGGCCGCGCGGTGGTCGCCACCGGTGCGAACCTGCAGGCCGCACGGCTGTCCGGCATCAACGTCAACCGCTGCCGCGTGCTCGCGCTGACGCTGTCCTCGCTCGGCGCTGCGATGGGCGGCATCATGCTGACCGCGCGTCTCGGCACCGGCCAGCCGGGTGCCGGCGAGCCCTACCTGATGGACAGCCTGACCGCGGTGTTCCTCGGCATGACAGCCTTCAAGCCCGGTCGCGCCACGGTGCAGGGCACGCTGGTCGGGGTCATCATCATCGGCATGCTCGATAACGGGCTCAACCTGCTCGGCGCGCCGTTCTACCTGCAAAACGAGGTGCGCGGGGTGGTGATGATCGCCGCCGTCAGCCTCGCGGTGCTGCGCGGCGAGATCCGCTTCTTCTGAGGGAGGATGAGATGGCAGACAAGGCAGACGGCCGCACGGCCCTGGTCACCGGCGCCAGCCGCGGCATCGGCCGCGCGATCGCGCTCGGCCTGGCGCGCGACGGCTTCGACGTGGTGGTCAACGACATCGCGCGCCAGCGCAACGAGCTGGAGGCGGTGGCGGCCGAGATCGAGTCGAGCGGCCGTCGCGGCATCGCGCTCTACGCCGACGTCAGCGACCGCGACGAGGTGCGCGCCATGGTCGACGACGCGATCGCGCGCGCCGGGCGGATCGACGCCGTGGTCAACAACGCCGGCATCCTGATCACGGCCACCGTCGAGGCGCTGCCCGAACAGCACTGGGATCAGGTGATGGACGTGAATGCGAAGGGGACGTTCCTGGTGGTGCAGGCGCTGCTGCCGCACATGCGCGCCGCCGGCTACGGGCGCATCGTCAACATCGCCTCGATCGGCGGCAAGCACGGCGCCCCGGAGCAGGCGCACTACTCGGCCAGCAAGGCCGCGATCATGGGCTTCACCCGGGTGCTGGCGCAGGAGGTGGGGCAGTTCGGCATCACCGCCAACTGCGTCTGCCCCGGCATCATCGTCACCGACATGGGCCGCACCAACCTGACCGACCAGGCCCTCGTCGACAGGTGGGTCGCCAACACTGCGCTGCGCCGCCTGGGCCAGCCGGAGGACGTCGTGGGCCCCGCCTGCTTCCTCGCTTCCGACGCGTCGGCCTTCGTGACCGGCCAGTCGCTGAACGTGTGCGGCGGCATCGTGTTGAGCTGACAGCCGTCGGCGGCAAGCGGCCGGGCCGGCGAGATCAAGACGCGGGATGGCGATGAGGCCGATGGCGATGACCGCCCTGCTGTCGCAACTGGCACTCGGTGCGTGCTCCGTCGTGGGCATACGCGACGGCACGCCCGAGCCCGCCGCCCGCGTGGTCGACCACGCCGGAGCGGTGGAGATCCGCCGCTACGCTCCGGTGCTGGTCGCCGAGACGACGGTGCAGGGTGGCGAGGTGGCCGTGCGCGCCGAGGGCTTCCGGCGCCTCGCGGCCTACATCTTCGGCCGCAACGCGCGTCGCGCGTCGATCGGCGGCGGCACGCGCACGGCGCAGGCCGCCTCCGAGAAGATCGCCATGACGGCGCCGGTGGCGCAGAGCGCGGCGTCCGGCGCCGGTGGCACCTGGATCATCCGCTTCTTCCTGCCCGAGGGCATGACCGAAGCGACCGCGCCGCGGCCGCTCGACCCGCGGGTGACGC
>CAXTOC010000401.1:0-2135 GCA_964245725.1 uncultured Acetobacteraceae bacterium
ACCGCGTCCGGCTGCGCGCGGCGGTGACCGCAGATCCCGCCCGGCTGCGCGCGCTGGAGGCGATCCTGCACCCGATGGTGCGCAAGGCGCAGCAGCGCTTCCTGCAGCGCGCGCGACGACGCGGTTGCCCCTGGGCGGTGCTGGACATCCCGCTGCTGCTGGAGCGGGGCGGACGGTCGGGATGCGACCTGGTGGTGGTCGTCTCGGCACCCGCCGCCACGCAGATCCGCCGCCTGCGGCAACGCCGCGGCATGACCAGCGATGAGGCGTCGGCGCTGATCGCGCGGCAGATGCCGGACGCGGAGAAGCGACGCCGTGCCGACGTCGTGATACGCACCGGCCTGTCGCGCTGGCACAGCCTGCGGCAGATCCGGCGCCTGCTGCGCCGGCTGAGGGACCCTGGAACGGAGAGGCCACGATGAAGCGTGCCGTGCTGTTCGACACCGAGACCACGGGCCTCGATCCCGCCACCGGCGACCGGGTCATCGAGATCGCCGCCCTGGAGCTGATCGACGACCTGCCGACCGGGCGCCACTATCACGTGCTGATCGACCCGGAGCGCGACATCCCCGAGGAGGCGTCGCGCGTGCACGGCTACACGCGGGCGCACCTGATCGGAAAGCCGCGCTTCGCCGAGATCGTCGACGATTTCCTGGGCTTCGTCTCCGACCACCCGCTGATCGCGCACAACGCAGCGTTCGACATGGGCTTCCTCGACGCCGAGCTGCGTCGGCTCGAGCTGCCGCCCTTGCCGCGCGCGCGCATGGTCGACACCCTCGACATGGCCAGGACCCGCTTCCCCGGCCTGCCGAACAGCCTGGATGCGCTCTGCCGCCGCTACGCGATCGACCTCTCGGAGCGCACCACGCACAACGCGCTGCTCGATTGCCGCCTGCTGGCGCAGGTCTATCTCGAGCTGATCGGTGGCCGGCAGCGCGGGCTCGCGCTGCTGACGGAGGAGGGGAGTGCGGCCGCGGGGCGGCCGGCGGTGTCCTATGCGCTGCGGACAGCGCGCACGCCTCGTCCGATCGTGCCCGATGCGGCGGCGCTCGAGGCGCACGCGGCGTTCATCGGCCGCCTGGCCGATCCGATCTGGCTCAGGCCCTCCTTAAGCTCTTCTTAACCGACGCGCCGCATGATCCACGGCGGCGGAGGTCCGCCGCAACGATCTCGACCACGAGGGCTCGCACAGCATCATGACCAGCGCCGAGCAGGAAAAGCGTCTTGTTGCCTTCCGCATCACCGATGACGACGTGCGCGCCCTCAACGGCCTGCGCGACTTCGCGGCGCGACGGCTGCCGGCACTGCTGGAGGAGCTGCAGGGCGCCTTCGCCGCTTGGCCGGAGATGCAGGCGGCGCTGGCCAGCCCGGCGGTCCGGCAGGTCCGCACCGTGCACTGGGCGCGCGTGGCGGCCGGCAATTTCGGCGACGGGTTCCTCCAGTCCGCCCAGGCGCTCGCCTCCGCCTTCTACGGCAACGCCATCCCCGGCTTCGCCGTCGCGATCTGCCACGCGAGCGTCATCGACGGCATCATCAGGGATCTCGGTCTCGCGGAGGACGGCCGCGCCGCCCGCGGGCTGTTCCGGTCCCGCGGGCAGGGCGCCAGGACGGCGCTGCGCTCGGCGCTGAACAAGGCCGCCTGGCTCGATCTCGAGGTGCTGCTGGAGACCTACGCGGCGGCGGAGCGCGACGGCCGGCTGGCGCTGCGGAAGATGGCCGAGACGATCGAGCACGAGGCGAGCACCGCCGTCGAGGCGGTCAGCTCGCTCACCACCGACATGTCTATGACCGCCGCGGCGATGTCGGCGACGGCCGCGCGGACCGGACACAACGCCTCCGAGGCGGCGGCGGCGGCCGGCCAGACGCTGCTCACCGCACAGACGGTGGCCAGCGCCGCCGAGCAGCTGAGCGCCTCCATCGGCGAGATCATGCAGCAGGTCTCGCACTCCAGCTCCGCGGCACAGAAGGCGGTGGTGGCGGGACGCGGCGCCCGCGACAGCATCGAGGCGCTGTCGCAGCAGGCGCAGCAGATCGGCCAGGTGACCGAGGCGATCGCCGACATCGCCGGCCGCACCAACCTGCTGGCGCTGAACGCCACGATCGAGGCGGCGCGGGCCGGGGAGGCGGGGCGCGGC
>CAXTOC010000402.1:0-2129 GCA_964245725.1 uncultured Acetobacteraceae bacterium
ATGACCGACGCCGGCCTGATCGTGATCACCGCCTTCATCTCGCCGTTCCGTGCCGAGCGCGAGATGGTGCGGCAGATGATGGCGCCGGGCGAGTTCGTCGAGGTGCACATCGACACGCCGCTGGCCGAGGCCGAGCGCCGCGACGTGAAGGGCCTCTATGCCAAGGCCCGCGCCGGCCAGCTCGCCCACTTCACCGGCATCGACAGCCCCTACGAGGCGCCGGCCGCACCCGAGATCCGCATCGATACGACCCGGATGACGGCCGAACAGGCCGCCGACCTGATCGTGGAGCAGCTGATCGGGTAACGCAGCGCTGGTTAGTCCAGGTCAGCCGTTCATGCTGAGTAGAGGCTGAGCCCTTCGACAGGCTCAGGACGAACGGCGCCGTCGGTATCGCACGCCCGGCGGCAAATTGCCGCGCTCGTCGCGCCTTGATAGAAGCGCCGATGAGCTTCTTCGAGAGCCTGGTCGCATTGCTGATGGCGGCGATCCTGCTGCTCCAGGTGGCGCGGCGCCTCTCGCTGCCCTACCCGGCCCTGCTCGCCACGGCGGGCGTGATCCTGGCCTTCATTCCCGGCGCGCCCTCGATCCGGCTCGATCCCGAGACGGCGCTGGCTTTGTTCATCGCGCCCGCGCTGATCGACGCGGCGTTCGACTTTCCGGTCGGCGCGGTGTGGCGGCTGTGGCGGCCGCTGTTCGCCCTGGCGGTGGTCGCGGTTCTGCTCACCGCCGGCACGGTCGCGTGGCTGGGAGTGCGGTTCGCCGGCCTGCCCTTCTCCGCCGCGCTGGCGCTCGGCGCGATCGTGGCGCCGCCGGATGCGGCCGCCGCCACCGCGGTGCTGGGCACCGTCGCCATGCCGCGCCGCTCGGTGGCGGTGCTGAAGGGCGAGAGCCTGCTCAACGACGCGCTGGCGCTCCTCCTGTTCAGCGCCGCCACCGCGGTGCAGGCGCATGGCGGGATCGACGGCGGGCTGGCGCTCCGGCTGGCACTGGCCGCGCCGGGCGGGATCGTGCTTGGCATCCTCCTCGCCCAGGTCAGCCGCCGCATCTCGCCCCACGTCAGCGGCACCCTCGGCGGCAACCTCCTGGAGTTCGCCACCACCTTCGCGGTGTGGATCGCCGCGGTGCGGCTGGGTCTCTCGCCGGTGCTGTGCCTGGTCGCCTTCGCCATGACCATCGCGCGGACGGCCGGGCTCCGGCAGACGCCGCGGATGCGGGTGCACTCCTTCTCGGTCTGGGGGTCGGTGGTGTTCCTGCTGAACGTGCTCGCCTTCCTGCTGATGGGCATGCAGGTGCGCAGCATCGTCGGCGAGATGCCGGCGGACCGGCTGCGCGAGGCGGCGGGCTTCGCCGCTTTGGTGATCGCGGCGGTGGTGGCGGTGCGGCTGCTGTGGGTGCTCGCCTACAATCGGCTGTCTGCACGCTTCCAGGTCCTGCGCGGCGACTTCAGGCCGGCGACGCTCGGCCAGGGGCTGCTGGTCGGCTGGTGCGGGATGCGCGGGCTGGTGACGCTCGCCATCGCCTTCGCGCTCCCCGCCAGCTTCCCGCAGCGCGACCTGATCGTGCTGACCGCGTTCGCGGTGGTGCTGGCCACGCTCGTCGTGCAGGGGCTGACGCTGGCGCCGCTTACCCGCCTGCTCGGGCTCGACGGCGACGACGGGCTCGTGGACGAACTGTCGCGGGCGCGCGCCGATCTGGCCGAGGCGGCGCTCGCTACCCTGCACGACGAGACCGGCGACGATGCCGCCTACTTCCGCTACGGCTACGAACTGGCGCGCGATGCCGCCCGCGGCGGCAGCGAGGAGCCGGTCGCGCGCAAGCGCGGGCTGGGGCTCGCCGCGATCGACCGCCAGCGCACATGCCTGGAAGCGATGCGCGCGCGCCATGCGGTCGGCCCCGACGCCTATCTCACGCTGCAGGAGGAGCTCGACTTTCGCCAGATCAGCCTGGCGAGCGAGGACGAGCGCCACATCGAGGAAGGCTGACAAGGCGCATGTCCGAGGAGTTCGAGGCGGCGATCGTAGGCGCGGGCGCGGCCGGCATCGCCGCCGCCCGCAGCATGGCCGCCGCTGGACGGCGCGTCGTCCTGCTGGAGGCCAGCCAGCGCGTCGGCGGCCGCGCCTGGACCG
>CAXTOC010000403.1:0-2117 GCA_964245725.1 uncultured Acetobacteraceae bacterium
GCGCTGTCGGTGCTCGACGCGCCGGAGCTGGCCGGGCTGTTCGGCTCCGAGGGGCGCGCCGAGCAGCCGCTCGCCGGCGTCGTGGACGGGCTGGTGGTGAACGGGCAGGTCGACCGGCTGCTGGTCGGTGCGTCGCACGTGGTGCTGTGCGACTTCAAGACCGGACGGACGGCGCCCGCGTCCGCGGCCGAGGTGCCGGTGCTGTACCTGCGACAGATGGCGGCCTACCGCGCGCTGCTGGCGGGGCTATACCCGTCGCGCGAGATACGCTGCCTGCTGGTCTGGACCGAGGGTCCCTCGGTGATGACCCTGCCCGGCGCGCTGCTCGAGATGCACCGGCCGGGGGTGAGCCCTGTGCCGGGCGTGGGTGCGACCGCTTGACCGGGTAACGGTTCTGCCCATCTGCTGGACCTGGAGATCGGCGTGGTCGAGCGGATCAGGCCCAGCAGAGGTGATGAGATGAGCGAGAACACGGTCGCGGTCACGGATGACAGCTTCGACGCCGACGTGCTGAAGGCGAAGGGTGCGGTGCTGGTCGATTTCTGGGCCGAGTGGTGCGGCCCGTGCAAGATGATCGCCCCGGCACTCGAGGAGATCGGCGCCGAGTTCAAGGGCCAGGTCACGGTGGCCAAGGTCAACATCGACGAGAACCCGCTCACCCCGAACACCTACGCGGTGCGCGGCATCCCGACCATGATCCTGTTCAAGGACGGCAAGCCCGCCGCGACCAAGGTCGGCGCGCTGCCCAAGAGCCAGCTCAAGCAGTGGGTGCGCGAGAGCATCGCCTGATCCGGAGCGGCGCGGCGGCCTTCCGTCGCACGACCCTGGCCATCGTCTCGCCGAGGCGATAGCGTCTCACCTCCTGGGAAGGAGGCTTGCGATGGCCAGCATCACCGTCAGCGATGGCGCCGAGATCTTCTACAAGGACTGGGGTTCCGGTCCGCCCGTGATCCTGTCGCATGGCTGGCCGCTCAGCGCCGATGCGTGGGACGCCCAGATGGTGTTCCTCGGCGAGCGCGGCTACCGCGTCGTGGCACACGACCGGCGTAGCCACGGCCGCTCGTCCCAGACCTGGGACGGCAACCACATGGACCGCTACGCCGACGACCTGGCGGCGCTGATCGAGACGCTGGATCTCAGGGGAGCCGTGCTGGTCGGTCACTCCACCGGCGGCGGGGAGGTCGCGCACTATGTCGGCCGGCACGGCACCGGACGCCTGTCCAAGGTGGTGCTGCTCAGCGCGGTGCCGCCGCTGATGCTCAGGACCGAGGCCAACCCGGTCGGGCTGCCGATCGAGGTGTTCGACGGCTTACGCAAGAGCACGTTCGACGACCGGTCGCAGTTCTTCCGCGAGCTGGCGCTGCCGTTCTACGGCTACAACCGGCCCGGTGCCACGCTGTCGGAGGGCGTGCGCCAGTCGTTCTGGCTGCAGGGCATGATGGGCGGCATCAAGGGCCAGCTGGACTGCATCCGCGAGTTCTCCGAGGTGGACTACACCGAGGACCTGAAGCGGATCGACGTGCCGACGCTGATCGCGCACGGCGACGACGACCAGATCGTGCCGATCGTGGCCTCCGCACTGCTGTCCTCCAAGCTCGTCCCGGGCGCGCAGCTGAAGATCTACCCCGGCGCGCCGCACGGCCTGGCGCAGACGCACCAGGACGCGTTCAACGCCGACCTGCTCGCCTTCATACGGGGCTGAAGCGAGCGCTCAGCCGCGAGGCGTGCCGGTGTCCTGCTCCTGCCACGTGGTGAGCCGCACCTGCGCGCGCGCGAGCGCCGTGCGAAGGCCCGGGTGACGCAGCGCCTCCAGCTCCCGCTCGTGCGCGTAGCTCGGCATCAGCCGGACCAGCTCCGCGCTCCGGGCCGTCGCCGGGTGGAAATAGATCTCGCTCAGCCCGTCCGGCAGGCAGCCGGCGAGACGCGCCACCCGGTCCAGCGTCATCGCGCCACTCCAGGCGAGCCCGAAGCACCAGTCGTTGGTGATCAGCCCGGCGCGGCGCGCCTGCGCACGCAGCAGGCGGGTCCAGAGCCGGAGTAGCGCCGCACCCTTCGTGTCGACGGTGCCGTCGCTCTCGCGCAGCGGCGCCGGCGGCTCGTAGGGGACACGCAGCGAG
>CAXTOC010000404.1:0-2112 GCA_964245725.1 uncultured Acetobacteraceae bacterium
GGTACTCGAGCTGCAGGGCGAAGTTGAAGATGTCGGCATCGGTCAGCGCGGCGGCGTGCGCGGTCCCGCTGGACAGCGCGAGGCCGCCGGTGGAGAGGGCGCTGATCGCGGCGGCGCCGGCGACACCGGCTCCCGCTTGCTTGAACAGCGAGCGGCGTTCCAGCCCTGCAGCAGGTCTAGCGGTAAAGCTGCTGTCCCGGGCGGTCTCGTTGGGCGACATATTATTTGGTCTCCGGTTTGGACGCTCCTGTTACGCGCCAGAACCCGCGGACGGATGCATGGAGGCGCGTTAATTCCGCCATCTGAGCATCACCTGCGCGTGAGCCGCCGGCCGAGCGCCAGGGTCGGCAATTCGATAGTATAGTGCAACAACGTCGCGATGCCGACCACGACCAGGAACGCCACGGCGAGCGCCGCCTCGTAGGGCAGGCGCGGGCCGGACCAGCGGCCGAGCGTCAGCAGCTTGAGCATCGAGAAGCCGGCGATGAAGTGCACCAGGTAGAGCGGGTAGCTGATCGCGGCGAGCGCGTCCGGCAGCCATCTCGGACGGTCGAAGCGGCGCAGGCCGAACAGCAGCGCGAACAGCAGCAGCGCGTAGCCGTAGTTGTAGCAAAGCGCCGCCGGCCGTACCTGCAGCACGAACAGGCCGCCAAGCGCGGCGGCGCAGCAGGCCAGTGGCGCGAGGCCGATGCGGCCGCGCAGCCGCAGCTGGAACAGCGTGCCGATGAGCATCACCACGAGGTCGCTCGCATCCTGTCGTCGCAGTGCGGTGAGCAGGACGGCGGCGATGAGGATCGTGGGCAGCGGCGCCCGCTTCACCAGCCAGTAGAGCAGCGCCATCAGCAGGTAGAATTCGAGCTCGATGCACAGGGTCCAGTTGACCAGGTCGATGCCGGGATCGCCGGTGATCTGGTGGATCAGCAGCAGGTTGGCGAGGATGGTGCGCCAGCCATAGGGAAAGCCCAGCTGCCAGATCGCGGCGTTGCCGCGCAGCAGGCACAGGCTGATCAGCGTCGCCGCCCAGTAGGTCGGATAGATGCGCAGCAGCCGCGCCAGCAGGAAGCCGGCCCGGCCGTGCCGGTCGAGCGAGAACGGGATCACCAGCCCGCTGATCAGGAAGAACAGCGCGACGCCGAACGGACCGGGCTGGAACCAGGGATCGGCGACCAGGGCGAACACCGGCGGCGGCGCGCCGGGCTGCACCGGCGTGCAGGTGGCGAGTGCCGCGAAGTCCCGCGCCCCCCAGTACTGGCCGATCAGGTGGCTCGCCAGCACGCAGCAGGCGGCAAGGCCGCGCAGCTGGTTGGCGAACAGGATCCGGCCGCCGCTCGATGCCGCCGCGGCCGGGCTGGCGCTCATCGGCGCGATCGCGCCAGTCCGACCAGCAGCCCGATCAGGCGTCCGACGATCGGCGGCCAGGCACGATCCGCCATCCAGCCGGCAGCCTCGCGCTGCGCGCGCCGGCGCAGGTCGTGGTCGCGCAGCAGCGCATCGAGCGCGTCCGCCAGGGTGTCCCCGGTGTCGGCGTCGACCCGCAGCACCGCTGCCTCGGCCTCGTCGAACAGGGCGATGCGGCTGACCGCGACCGGCACCGAGGCGGCGAGCGCGGTGCGCAGGGCCGCACTGGAGCCCTCCTTGGATGGGCGGTAGGGCAGCACGATCAGGTCGCAGCCGGCGAGCAGCGCGAGCCCGTCCGCCTGCGGCAGGAAGGCGGTGTGGAACTGCACCGCTGCGCCGAGCGGTGCGGCGAGCCGGCGCGCCCGGGCGATCTCCTCCTCGGAGGCGGCAGCGCCGTAGGCGGCGTTGATCAGGCGCAGCTGCAGCCCCGGCCAGCGCTCGCGCAGCCGCACGCAGGCCTCGATCAGCGTGTCGATGCCCTTGCCGGGAAGGAAGAAGCCGGTGCTGCCGATCACCGGCGCGTCGGCGGGGCCGAGCGGCCGGATCGGCCGCGCCGGCAGCGGGGCCGGCACGCCTTGCGGGAACAGCGCGACCTCGACCAGCCCGAGCCCGGTCAGCCGGTCGATGTCGGCGAGCGTGTGCACGATCACCCGGTCGGCGCGCGACAGGGCGTCGCGCCGCGCGGGGCGCCGGCCCGGCGGCTGGTCGAGCCGG
>CAXTOC010000405.1:0-2109 GCA_964245725.1 uncultured Acetobacteraceae bacterium
TTGAGGTCGTTGTGGCCGAAAGGCCGTGGAAGTTCGAGTCTTCTCGACCGCACCACTCAGTCAGCATGTCGTGCGCTCCGTCCGAGGCTCGGGCGAGAGCGGGCCATTTCTGGCGCTGTTCCGAGGCTTTTCAGGTGTACAACCGAAGCCTCTGCAGTCGAGAGAGTGCCGTAAGCGCGGCGTGAGCCGGCCAGCTTCGGCCACCGTCTCTGGCGTGGAAGTTCCGACTGCAGTCGAGTTCAGGCGATGCCGAGCATCCGTCGCTGGTCCGACCAGTCCATCGGCAGGTCCGCCGCGAGTAGTGCGCGGGCGGTAAGGCTCGCCGGCTGCCGTCCCTCAACGATGGTGGTGATGATGTCGGGCGCGAGCTGCGCCACAACGTACAGCCTGGTCAGGCGCGTGCGGCAGCGACCGGCGGCGGCGGCGACGCGGCTGAGCGGGACTTCGGGCTGCCGCTCGACCAGCTGCCGGACGGCATGTGCTTCGGCCACCAGCGCCACCAGCTGCTCGTCACGCGAGGCAGGCGGCGGGGCAGCGCTGCTGGACGGGATGATCAGCCGTAGCTCATGCCCCCGGCGCACCCGCACCGTGTCGCAGGTCAAGGTGAGCGGCTCGGCGTCGGCGTCGTCTCTCTTCTCCAGCCCAAGCAGCCCGCGCAGCCCAGACGCGGCTATCTCGATCGTGATCCCGTCCTCACGCAGCGCGACCGAGCCGACCAGCGTTCGGGCGAGCACGGCGCGAGCAGCCGGGCCGTCATTCTCCAGGCGGGCAGCGTTCAGCTTTGCTGCGCGGGTGACTGCATCGATCTTCGTGGCGTCACCGGGCTCGCAAACGCTATATGGAAGGTGCGAGTTGAGCAGCACCTCGGCCAGCTTGCTCGTGACTAGCGCCTCGAGATCATGCGCCGCCACGCGCCACGCGGGCGACCCGTCGAGCATGTCGGGCCGGGTGACGTAGTAGCGGTAGCGCCGGCTGCCCCGTGCGGCATGCGTCGGGGTCATCGCCCGGCCCAGCCCATCCTTGAGCAGGCCGGTGAGCATGCTGGGCTGCGTAACCCTGGCCCGAGCGGCACCACCCGCGCTCCGGTCGGCGAGCCTGGCCTGCACCTCGTCCCAGAGCGGCTGCGGCACGATCGTCGGATGCTCGCCGGGATGGCTGTCGCCCTTATGGACGATCTCGCCGAGGTAGATGCGGTTCTTGAGCAGGTGGAACAGCGTGCCCCGGCGGAACACGCAGCCGCCCCGGTGCGGACCGCTCGCCTGAGCCTGAAGCTTGGTGCGGTGACCCTCGCGGGCGAGTTCGTCGACCAGCTCGGCGACCGAGCCCAGCGCGTGGTAGCGGCGGTAGATGTGCCGCACCAGCTCGGCCTCGGTCTCCTCCACCACCAGCTTGCGGTCGCGCACGACGTAGCCGAGCGGCACCGGGCCACCCATCCACAGCCCCTTGCGCTTGGAGGCGGCGATCTTGTCGCGGATGCGCTCGCCGGTCACCTCGCGCTCGAACTGGGCGAAGCTCAACAACATGTTGAGCGTCAGCCGCCCCATGCTGGTCGTGGTGTTGAACGCCTGGGTCACGCTGACGAAGCTCGCCTCCGCCCCGTCCAGCACGTCGACGATCTTGGCGAAGTCGGCGAGGCTGCGGGTCAGCCGATCGACCTTGTAGATCACGATCGTGTCGACCCGGCCAGCGGCAACCTCCGCCATCAGGCGCTTGAGCCCGGGCCGCTCCATATTGCCGCCCGAGACCCGCCATCGTCGTAGCGGGTGGGCGATAGCGACCAGCCCTCATGGCGCTGGCTGAGGATGTAGGCGGCGCAGGCGTCGTGCTGCGCGTCAAGGCTGTTATACTCCTGCTCCAGCCCGTCCTCGGTGCTCTTGCGGGTGTAGATGGCGCAGCGGACCCGCGCCTTGCCCTTGTCAGCCACGGCCCGTGATCCCGAAGAAGCGCGGGCCCGACCAGTGGGCGCCGGTCACCTGCTTGGCGATGATGCTGAGCGAGGCGTAGCGCTCGCCTTCGAACAGGAACCCGCCTTCCACCACCTCGACGCTGATCGTGCGGCCGCGCCACTCGCGCACCAGCCGCGCGCCGGGGCGGATTGCGGTGCGGAGC
>CAXTOC010000406.1:0-2092 GCA_964245725.1 uncultured Acetobacteraceae bacterium
TGCCGATCTCGCCGCGCATTTCTTCCGCCGCGCCTTCGGGCTGTTGCGCCAGGGCGGCGCCTTCGGGCTGATCGCCACCAACACGATCCGCCAGGGCGACACGCGCGCGACCGGGCTGGAGCGCGCCGAGCTGCAGGCCGCCGTCGAGGCCGGGTTCGCGGCGGAGGGCGCCGAGGCGACTCCGCCCGGTGCGAGTGCGGCCCTGGTGCTGGCGGACGGCACGCTGCTGTGGGGCCGCGGCTTCGGCGCGCACACCGCGGTCCAGGGTGGCGAGGCGCGGCCGGGGATCGGCGAGATCTGCTTCTGCACCGGGATCACCGGCTACCAGGAGACCCTGACCGACCCCTCCTATGCCGGGCAGATCATCACCTTCACCTTCCCGCATATCGGCAATGTCGGCGTCAATGCCGAGGACGAGGAGGCCACCAACGTCGCCGCGCGCGGCCTGGTGGTGCATCGCGACCTGACCGACGCCTCGAACTGGCGCGCGACGCAGGGTCTCGATGCGTGGCTCAGGGCGCGCGGCATCCCCGGCATCTGCGACGTCGACACCCGCGCGCTGACCCTGCGCATACGCGACGGCGGCCCGCAGACCGCCGTGCTGCTGCATCCGGAGACGAAGCTGTTCGACCTCGCCGCCGCCCGCGCGCGCGCGCGCGACTGGCCCGGGCTGGAGGGGATGGATCTCGCCCGCGAAGTGTCGTGCACGCAGAGCTACGCGTGGCGCGAGGGGATCTGGCGCTGGGGCGGCTCGGCTGCACCGGTCGCCGCACGCCGGCGGGTGGTGGCGGTCGATTACGGCGCCAAGCGCAACATCCTGCGCTGCCTGGTCAGCGTCGGCTGCGAGGTCACCGTGGTGCCGGCGAGCGCCACCGCGGCGGAGATCCTGTCGCACGAGCCGGACGGGGTGTTCCTCTCCAACGGCCCTGGTGACCCGCAGGCAACGGCGGCCTACGCGGTGCCTGCGATTCGCGGGGTGCTCGAGGCCGGCAAGCCGGTGTTCGGGATCTGCCTCGGCCACCAGCTGCTGGCGCTGGCACTCGGCGCGCGCACCTACAAGCTCGAACAGGGCCATCGCGGCGCCAACCAGCCGGTGCGCGATCTCGCCACCGGCCGGGTGGAGATCACCAGCCAGAACCACGGCTTCGCGGTGGACGATGCGAGCCTGCCCGACGGGGTTCGGGTGACGCATGTCAGCCTGTTCGACGGCAGCAACGAGGGCATCGCCAGCGACCGCCTGGCCGCCTTCAGCGTGCAGTACCATCCCGAGGCGAGCCCCGGCCCCTCGGACAGCGCCCACCTGTTCGAGCGCTTCACCGCCCTGATGGACGCAAGCCGGACGTAACTGCCGAATCGGGGTCCGGGGCCTCAGGCCCCGGCAGTTCCAGTGCAGCGCCCTGGCCTTGCTCATCCCCAGCCAGAGGTCGCGACAATGCCGAAACGGACAGACATCCGCTCCATCCTGATCATCGGCGCGGGTCCGATCGTGATCGGCCAGGCCTGCGAGTTCGACTATTCCGGTGCTCAGGCCTGCAAGGCGCTGCGCTCGGAGGGCTACCGGGTGATCCTGGTGAACTCGAACCCGGCGACGATCATGACCGATCCCGGCCTGGCCGACGCCACCTATGTCGAGCCGATCACGCCGGAGTTCGTCGAGCGCATCATCCTGCGCGAGCGCCCGGACGCGATACTGCCCACGATGGGCGGCCAGACCGCGCTGAACACGGCAATGGCGCTGGATGCGAGCGGCTTCCTGGCGGCGCACGGCGTCGAGCTGATCGGCGCGAAGGCGGAGGTGATCGATCGCGCCGAGGACCGGCTGAAGTTCCGCGACGCGATGACCGCGATCGGCATCGAGAGCCCGCTGAGCCGGATCGCGCACTCGCTCGCCGAGGCCAGGGAGGCGCTGGCGGCGGTCAAGCTGCCTGCGGTGATACGCCCCTCCTTCACGCTCGGCGGCACCGGCGGCGGCATCGCCTACAACCGCGAGGAGTTCGAGCACATCGTCGGCACCGGCCTCGAGGCCTCGCCGACGCACGAGGTGCTGATCGAGGAGAGCGTGCTCGGCTGGAAGGAGTACGAGATGGAGGTG
>CAXTOC010000407.1:0-2067 GCA_964245725.1 uncultured Acetobacteraceae bacterium
CTATGCCGCTGCCGCAATAGGCGAGCACCCGCACCGACGGCGCGACGGCGCGCGACAGCCGCTGCGCCGCCCGTCCCAGGTCGAGCTTGATCACCTCGGACGGACAGGACCCGACCAGGAACAGCAGCCGGATCTCCGGACGGCGCTGCAGCAGCCGGGTCACCACCCGGTTCAGCTCCTCGTCGGCGTCGGCGCGTCCGGCGAGATCGCGCTCCTCGATGATCGCGGTGGCGAACCGCGGCTCGGCGAAGATCATGACGCCGGCTGCCGACTGCAGCAGGTGTGCGCAGGTGCGCGACCCCACGACGAGGAAGAACGCGTCCTGGATCCGGCGATGCAGCCAGACGATCCCAGTCAGCCCGCAGAACACCTCGCGCTGGCCGCGCTCGCGCAGCACCGGGCCGACGGAGGCGCCGATCGCGTCGCAGCCGCTCATGCGGCGCGGCTCCAGACCAGCTCGGGCGGTCTGCAGCGACGCGCGGCGCGCAGCTTGACGACGAACTGGGCGGCGTTGACCACGTAGCTGGCGTAGGCGACCAGCGCCAGGATCAGCATCTGCGTCGCACTCAGCCCGCCGGTCAGCAGCGCGGCCACGTAGGCGGTGTGCAGCGCGATCACCACCATGCTGACCGCGTCCTCCCGGAAGAACGCCGGCGCGAACAGGTAGCGGCCGTAGATGTCGTGCTCCCAGAGCGCCCCGGTGAGCATGATCGTGTACAGCACGACGGTCTTGACCACGACGGAGCCGGATGCGACGCCCACCCCGTGCCCGGTGAGCAGGGCGTGCAGCACCAGACACAGGCTGACCAGGAACACCGCGAACTGGATCGGCGCCAGGACGCCCTGCACCAGGGTCCAGCGCGAGGCGTCGCGGCGACGGCGCTGCGCGGCCGTGTAGAGAGGCCTCGCCTGCCGCTGCCGCCTGGTCCCTGTTCGCGATATCGAGATCATGGAGGGCTCCGTGGCCGGCCGCTTCCGGCTGGTGCGCAACGCTAGGGCCCGGCTGGATAAAGTGTCAAGCGAGATTGACGTAAGGTGCGGTTGACAGGTGATTGTGGAAACGCTTTGAATATGAAGGGGACACGGAGCAGAGCCGATGGCGGTCGCGAGGCGGACGCGCGCAAGTTCCAGAGTGAAGGCTTCTGCGAGCACGGCCGCGCCGGACCTCGACCACACCCGGACCCTGAGTGCGATCGCCAGCGTCGTCGAGGCCGAGATCGTGCCGAGGCTGCTCGCGGCGCACAACAACCGGATCGGCGCCGGTGCGTCCGCTGCCGCGGCCGACCGGTGCAGGGTCGTGCTGGAGGATGGCGCGACGCAGGTCGCAGCACCCGCACCCGCCTCGGGCGGCACGGATGCCGACTTCATCGCGGCTTTCGCGGATGAACTGGTACGCGGCGACAATGCTGCGATCAAACTGCGCATCGAGGGGCTGAGCCAGGGCGGACTGGCCGCGGAGTCGATCTGCCTGCAGGTGCTGGGGCCCGCCGCGCGGCACCTGGGCGACCTGTGGAACGACGATCGCTGCTCGTTCCTCGACGTCACCACCGGCACGGTGCTGCTGCACGGCATCATGAACGGGCTGCGGCCGGCTTTCGCCGACAACCCGACCGACGGCGTGCGGCCGCGCTGCGCGCTTCTGGTCACCGCGCCGGGCGAGCAGCATCGCTTCGGCCTGTCGATGCTGGCCGAGTTCTTCCGACGCGAATCGTGGCAGGTCAGCCTGCCGATCGGCAAGACGATCGCGCAGATCGCCGCACTCGCGGCGGCGCGGCCGATCGACATGGTCGGCTTCTCCGCCGGCAGCGATCGTCAGCTGGGTGCGCTCGCCGCCTGCATCGCGTCACTGCGCGCGAGTTCCTTCAATCCGGACATCCTGGTCATGGTCGGCGGTCCGATCTTCGCCGCCAGGCCGGATCTGGTGCCGCTGGTCGGTGCCGACGCCACCGCGGCCAACGCGGAGGAGGCGGTGGATCGCGCCGCCTCGCTGCTGCAGGCGCGCCGCGCCGCGATTGCCAGGCGGGTCGCCCGGGTCCGCGCGGCTCCGCCACGACTTGCCGCCTCGAC
>CAXTOC010000408.1:0-2062 GCA_964245725.1 uncultured Acetobacteraceae bacterium
CATCTCGCCGTACTTGCCGCCGCCCTGCAGGAGCTGCTCGGCGGCAAGTACGGCGAGATGTCGACGCTCGGCAACTACATGTTCCAGAGCTTCAACTTCCGCAACAAGTCGAAGCTGCGCCCGTTCTACAGCCTGGTCTCCAGCATCTTCGCCGAGGAGCTCGGCCACGTGGAGCTGGTGAGCACCGGCGTCTCGATGCTGAACTCGGGCCCCGGCGATCCCACCGAGAACGTCGACATCTCCAAGGCGCCGTTCGAGGCCATGCAGGACGTCCGCCTCGCCGGCAGCTTCCTCAGCAACGGCGGCGGCGCCATGCCGATGAACTCCAACGCCGCGTCCTGGAACATGGACATGGTGACCACCACCGGCAACCTGATCATCGACCTGCTGCACAACTTCCATCTCGAGTGTGGCGCGCGCATCCACAAGCTGCGCGTCTACGAGACGATGACCGAGCCCACCGGCCGCGAGGTCTGCGGCTACCTGCTGGTGCGCGGCTCGGTGCACGCGCACGCCTACGCGCTGGCGCTGAAGAAGCTCACCGGCGTGCAGATCGAGAAGATGCTGCCGACCCCGAACATCGATCTCAGCCGTGTGCCGGAATGCCAGAAATACCTCAACGAGGGCAGCCACCGTCGGCTGTATCGCTTCAGCCCGACCGACTATCAAGAGGCGGCCGGCGTATGGTCGAACGACGAAGTGGCGCTGCCTGGCGATCCGCCGGGCAATCTCGAGTTCGTCGACGGACATCCGCAGGGCGGCAAGATCCCCGAATTGCTCGGTAATTACGGCGCCTTCGCGCCGGACTACGCGCCGCAGGAGATCTTCGAGATCGCCAGCAAGCTCTACCAGAAGTCGCGCTGAACCCGTGATCGGGGGCGCGAGCGCGCCCCCGGTGCCGGCTCGAGACGTGCCCGGAAGGATGGTGCCCAGGGGCGGAATCGAACCACCGACACTGCGATTTTCAGTCGCATGCTCTACCAACTGAGCTACCTGGGCGCCGCAACGGCCTGCGGTCGCGGAGGCTTTAGCCCACGTTCCCACCCTGATCAAGCACCCGGCCGATCAGGCATCCGGCGGCCGATCCTCGTCGTCCTCCTCGCTCCCGATACGCAGCGACGGGGTGCGATACTGGCCGGAGAACCAGCGGCCGAGATCGATGTCGGCGCAGCGCTTCGAGCAGAACGGCCGCACCGACGGCACGGTGTCGCGGCCGCAGATCGGGCAGGTGGCGAGCGGCGCGGCTTCAGCCATTCTCGATCCTCCAGCTCAGGTCGCAGAGGTTGGGATCGGTGATCAGCGAGGGCGACACGGTAGCCCGGCGCGCGAAGGCTTCCAGCGCCCCCGTGTCGTCGCGGAGCGCCGCGATCACAGCGATCCCGGCGCGGACCGCGAGACGGCCGGGCGCCGGCCCGTGCGCGGCGAGCGCCTCACGCAGGGCCGCGAGTCCCGCACCATGCGGGCTGTGCAGCAGCTCGTGCAAGGGCGGGTGCACGCGGGGGCGCAGGATCTCGACCAGTCCCAGCGCGGTGAAGCCGAGCAGCCGCGGCCGCAGCGGATCGCGCGCCAGCGCCGCCTCGATCGCGGGAGCCAGCGCGCCGCGCTTGCGCGAAGCGAGGCCCGCTGGATCGAGCAGGATCGCGCCCGACAGGTTGCGCAGCCGGAGCTGGTGCAGCACCGCCGGGATCGCCGCCCGGTTGGCCGCGAACTGCACGACCGGCTTGGGTCGGCGCTCGGCGCTGCTCGCACCACCGTCCATGTCGACCGCGACCAGCGCCGGGGTCGGGTGGAAACTCGCGCGCACGCCGCCGGGCAGCGAGATGTCCGGCTGCGCGAGACGGTCGAGCTCGGCTTCCAGCGCGTGGTCGAAGGCGCGCGCCACGATCCGCACCCCTGCACCGAAGCGTGGGTGCAGGGAGGCGGCGAGGCTTGGGTCGTCGCAGCAGATCGCGGCCTCCGGCGAGGCGGCGGCGAGCCGGTGCAGGGCATCCGGGCCACGCGCGACCAGGCCCGCCTCCGCGCCGTGCCTCCCCACGCGTTCCTGCTCCGCCGGGGTGAGCCG
>CAXTOC010000409.1:0-2059 GCA_964245725.1 uncultured Acetobacteraceae bacterium
CAAGCCTGGCCAGCCAGATCGCCGAGGTGAGCGCCTTCGCCGAGCGCGAGGGGCGCTTCCACGGGCTGTCGGACCACGTGCCGCTGGTGGGCACCTGCGAGGTCCGCGCGTGACGGGCGACGTGCAGCGCTGGCTGATGGAGGTGCCGCACGTCGAGGACGGCGGCGAGGGCTTCGCGACCGCGCTGGCCGGGCGGCTGATCGAGTCCGGGCTGCCGCTGTGGCGGGTGAGCTACGCGCTGATGACCAAGCACCCCGAGGTGCTGTGGCGCACGGTGCAGTGGAAGGCCGGCGCCGTGGTGGTGCGCGACGGCGCGGACGTGGTCGAGGCGGTGCGCGGCGTGAGCGGCGCGGAGGCGGCGCGCATCGGCGCCGCCGGGCGGCGGCGCGTGCTGGGCGAGCACACCTACGACCGGCGCGCGGTGGAGCTCGACCGCGCGCTGCGCCTCGCGCTGGCGCGGCATCGCGCCGGAGGGCGCGCATGAGGATCGTCGTGCTCGGTCTGTCGTTGAGCTCGTCCTGGGGCAACGGGCACGCCACCACCTACCGGGCGTTGCTGCGCGGCCTTTCCGGCCTCGGCCACCGGGTGCTGTTCCTCGAGCGCGAGGTGCCGTGGTATGCGGCACACCGCGACCTCCCGGCGCCCGATTTCTGCGCGCTCGCCTTCTACCGCGACCTCCAGGAGCTGCGGATCCGCTTCGCCGCCGAGCTCATCGAGGCGGACGCGGTCCTGGTCGGCTCCTACGTGCCGGACGGCATCGCGGTGCTGGAGCTGGTGCTGTCGGTCGCCGGCGGCGTGCGCGCCTTCTACGACATCGACACCCCGGTGACGCTGGCCGCACTCGCGCGCGGCGACTGCGCGTACCTGACCGCCGCGCAGACGGCGCGGCTCGACCTCTACCTGTCGTTTTCCGGCGGCCCGGCCCTGTCGCGGCTGTCGCAGCGTTACGGCACGGCCCGACCACGCGCCCTCTACTGCGCCGTCGACGAGATCCGCTACGTGCCGCGGCCGCAGCCGCCGCGCTGGGACCTCGGCTACCTGGGCACCTACAGCGCAGACCGCCAGCCGGCGCTGCGGCGGCTGCTGCTGGAGCCGGCGCAACGGCTGCCCGATCGCCGCTTCGTCGTCGCGGGACCGCAATATCCGCACGACATCGACTGGCCGGGCAACGTGGAGCGGATCGAGCACCTGCCGCCCGACGCGCATGCCGAGTTCTACGGTGCGCAGCGCTTCACCCTCAACGTGACCCGCGCCGACATGATCGCCGCCGGCTGGTCGCCGAGCGTCCGGCTGTTCGAGGCGGCCGCCTGCGGCACGCCGATCATCAGCGATCGTTGGGGCGGCCTGGACGCGCTGCTGCCGGACGGCGAGGCGATCCTGATCGCCGATGACGGCGCGGCCGTGGCCGAGGCGCTGCTGTCGATCGACGAGGTGCGTCGATGCGCGATCGCGGCGCGGGCGCGGGCGATCGTGCTGGCCGGCCATACCGGTCTCGCGCGCGCGCGCGAGCTGGAGCGCTACCTGGCCGAGGCTTCGGCTCAGAGGTAGTAGCGCAGCAGCAGCGCGTGCATCAGCACCGGCAGGCCGAGCGCCGGGAACAGCAGGACCACCCGGCGCAGCGCGGACCATCCCGCCGGCGCGGCCGATGCGGGGCCGAGCGCTGCCAGCATCAGCGCCGGCGGGATGAAGTAGCGCCCCTGCAGTCCCTCGATCACCGGAGCGCCGGTGGGCGTCCAGGTCAGGTACTGCACCAGCATCACGCCGCCGACCGCGGCCAGAATGCCGAAAAGGCCGGCCCACTCGGCCGAACGCCGGGCACGGCTCGGGCGGGACCGCCGCCAGCCGGGCTGGCCGGCGCGGAAACCAAGCAGGGACGCCGACAGGATCAGGCAGGCCAGCACGTGGTAGGCCCACGGCAGGTCGACATCCAGCCAGCCCGGCTCGCCGATGAAGCTGCGCAGCAATGCCGGCCCGTGCGCGCGTGCGGTCGCGGGCAGAATCCGGAACAGCCGCCAGGGGGCCGCGGCCAGGGCGCGCTCCTGCGCCGCCGGGGATACCG
>CAXTOC010000410.1:0-2041 GCA_964245725.1 uncultured Acetobacteraceae bacterium
AGCCGTAGGACTGCGCCGAGGCGGTGGGTGCGAGGGCCACCAGCAGCGCCGCGAGGGCCGCGATCCTGATTGCGTATGACATCGTCGTCTCCGTCGCTCGGTCGCCTGGAGCATGAGTCGAATGCGGCGCGCGCGGATCATGCCTCCGGCCCGTTGCCGTGGCGAGCATCTTCATCCGGTCGCTCGAACAATGATCTCGCAGGCTGCTGGAGAAGCAAGCCAAGGTCTCCGCCCTTGACCCGCTGGGGCCGCAGGCCCCAGACCCGATTGCTCAGACGGCTTTCCAAGGCTTGCCTCCGACGGGTCAAGGGGCAGAGCTCCCTGCTCTAGACCCGTCCGGTGATCCGTTCCGTCAGCATTTCGATCAGCTCGGAGGGGTTGAACGGCTTGCTGCAGGCACGCCAGTGCGGCCGGTCGTCGGGGATCGCGTCGCTGCCGTAGCCGGACAGCAGCAGGAACGGGATGCGCCGCGCATCGAGCATCTCGGCGACCGGATACACCTTCTCGCCGCGCAGGTTGACGTCGAGGACCGCGCCGTCGAGCACCGCATGCTGCGCCGCGTGCAGCGCCTCCGGCAGGCTGCCGAACGGTCCCACCACCACGCAGCCGAGCTCGAGCAAGATGTCCTCGATCAGCATCGCGATCATGAACTCGTCCTCGACCAGCAGCAGCCGCAGCGCCGAGAGCGGCGAACCCGTCATGGGCGCATCGCCGCATCCTCCGACGAGTCCGGGTTGACCGCGGCGCCGACCGGCGCGCGCAGGCTGGCGCGCACGCCCGAGCGCTCGAAGCGTATGCTCGCCGAGCCCGACAGCTCGTGCGCGAGGCCGCGCTCGATCAGGTTGGTGCCGAAGCCGCGTGCCGCCGGCGGTTCCACCGGAGGGCCGTCGGACTCGATCCACTGCAGCAGGAACTCGCCTTCACGAGCCTCGTGCGCGATCTGCCAGCTGACCGTCACCTTCCCCTGCGGCACCGAGAGCGCGCCGTACTTGACCGCGTTGGTGACGAGCTCGTGGATCGCCAGGCCCAGCGCCAGCGCACCCTGCGGCGACAGCCAGACCTTCGGGCCGTGGAAGACGATGTTGGAGCGGTCGCGCGACAGGAACGGCCGGGTCTCCTCCACCAGCACCTCGAGCAGCGGGATGTCGGTCCAGTTGGCCTGGCTGAGCAGCGTGTAGGAGGCGGTCAGCGCCTTGATCCGGCCCATGAAGGACTCCGAGAACTGCTCCATCGTCTGCGCCCGGCGCAGGGTCTGCGAGGCCAGCGAGATCACCACCGTGAGCATGTTCTTGACCCGGTGGTTGAGCTCGCCGACCAGCAGGCGCTGCTGCTGCTCCGCCTGCACGACGCTGGTCACGTCGACGAACGTCACCAGGGTGCCGTCCACCGCGCTGTTCTGCGCCCGGTAGGGCAGGATGCGCATGATGTAGTGCTTGCTGCCGTCGCGCCGGGTGACCCGGCGCTCCAGCGGTTCGAGCGTGTCGAGCACGGCACGCACGTCGTCGCGCAGCCCCCCGTAGTTCAGCTGGCTGACGATGTCGCTCAGCGGACGACCGTGGTCGCTCTGGATCAGGTTGTAGATGCTGCCGACCGCCGGGGTGAAACCGCGTATGATCAGGTGGCGGTCGAGGAACACGGTGGCGACATCGGTGCTGTCGAACAGGTTCTTCAGGTCGCTGGCACTTCGGTCGAGCTCGTCGAGCTTCTCCGAGAGCTGCGCGTTCACCGTGTGCAGCTCCTCGTTGACCGACTGGATCTCCTCCTTGGAGGTCTCCAACTCCTCGTTGGTGGATTGCAGCTCCTCGTTGACCGAGTGCAGCTCCTCGTTGGTGCTGCGCAGCTCATCGAGCGCGATCGCGTGCTCCTCGGTGATCGAGCGCAGCTGCTGCTGGGTCTCGAGCAGGGCGTCGCGCACGCGATCGAGCTCGGCACTCGACGAGAGTCGCCGCAACGCCAGGCGCAGGCCGCGTTCCAGCCCGTCATTGGCGCGTCGCGCCAGCTGGTGCACCGGCGAGCCCACCGGAGGCGCGTGGTCGCGGCC
>CAXTOC010000411.1:0-2041 GCA_964245725.1 uncultured Acetobacteraceae bacterium
CGACGTCCTGCCCGAGCCGGCGCACCGCCTCGTACCAGCGGAAGCACAGCTCGAGATAGGCGAAGTCGGCGCCCTGCGGCTGCATGCCGAGGATCCAGGCGGCCTCGTAGTCGAACACCATCGCCACCGCGGCGGCGCGGCTCGCCGGCAGCGCGCCCGCCGCGCTTAGCTCGGCCGCGACCTGCCGCGCCTCGCCGCCGCCGAGCGAGCGCGAGCGGTCCGGCCGTTGCAGCCCGGCATGCATCTGCTCCTGGCCGAACGGGCATTGCCGCCAGCGGAAGTAGCTGACCAGCTCGGCGCCGTGCGCGAACGCCTCCCAGCTCCACAGCCGCACCATCCCGGGCTTCGGCACCGGGTTCCACGGCGCCCAGTTCACCGGCCCGGGCTGCTGCTCCATGACCCAGAACCGGCCGCGCCCGATGCCGCGATACAGGTCGTGGTGGAACGCCGCCATGTCGGGATGCGCGGTCTCGGTGAACAGCTCGCGCTCCGCCTGGTCCAGCCGGAACTGCTCGGTGAAGCCGAGCGGGTAGGAGTCCCAGGCGGCGAAGTCGAGCTCGTCGCCGACCGCGTGATGGTCGAACTCGGTGAAGCGGCCCATGAAGTTGTGGGTCACGAAGCGGCCGGGCGAGTGGGCGCGCAGGATGGCGGCCTGCATCCGGCAGTACTCGCGCACCTGGTCGGAGCAGAAACGCTGGAAATCCAGCCGCGCCGCCGGCGCCGTTTCCGTCACCGCGCCGGCCGGCAGCGCCACCTCGTCGAAGCCGCGCAGCTCAGCCGACCAGAACACGCCGCCCCAGGCCCGGTTGAGGTGCTCGACGCTGCCGTAGCGCCGCTCGAGCCAGAGCCGGAACGCGCGCAGATCCTCCGGCCCGTAGGAGCGGACGGTGTCGTGGCAGCCGAACTCGTTGTCGATCTGCCAGCCGACCACCGCCGGCGCCTCGCTGTAGCGCTCGGCCATCGCGGTCACGATGCGCCGGCTCTCGCGGATCCAGGCTTCGGAGGAGAAGCTGCTGTGGCGGCGCGAGCCGAAGCCGCGCGTGCGGCCGTCCTCGCCCACCGGCAGGACGGTCGGCTCGCGGTCGATCAGCCATTTCGGCGGCGTCGCGGTCGGGGTGCCCAGCACCACGCGCAGGCCTCCGTCGCCCAGCACCGCCACCGCGCGATCGAGCCAGGCCCAGTCGAAGCGGCCCGGCTCCGGCTCGATCCGGCCCCAGGCGAACTCGGCGATGCGCACGTGGCTGATGCCGGCCTCGCGCATCGCGCGCGCATCCTCCGCCCACCAGGCTTCCGGCCAGTGCTCGGGATAGTAGCAGACGCCCAGCATGGCGGCTCCTTCGGTGATGGGTTCAGGCAAGTGCCGACAGCTCCAGCAGCAGCGCCGTCTCGGGCTGCATCTCCGGCAGCGCGATCCCGGCACTGCCGAGCAGCGCTCCCGGCAGCACCAGCCCATCCGCGAACAGCCGTCCCTGCGACGCCGACAGGCGCAGCTCGAGACGCTGCGGCGGCGGCGCGTGCAGCCGGTACGACAGCGACGGATCGAGCCCCGGCACGAGCAGCGGCGGCGCGCGCGCGGCATCGATATGCTCCTGGGCCACCAGGAAGGCGGCGTGTCGGCGATCGGGTGCCACCACGCCGCGCAGCGAGCGCCCTTCGCCGCTCGGCCGTGCGTGGTGCAGGCCGCCATGCAGCAGCGGCCGCAGCCGCTTGTGCAGCGCGATCCAGGCTGCGAGCTCGCGGCACTCCTCGTCGCCGAGCAGGGTCGGGTCCAGCTCCACCCCGAGATGGCCGAACAGCGCCACCGCGGCGCGGAAGCCGAGCGTGTGCCGACGCCCGGTCTGGTGGTTGGGCGAAGCCGCGACGTGCGCCCCCATCAGCTCCGGCGGCAGCAGCCGCGAGAAGCCGCGCTGGATCGACAGCCGCTCCAGCGCGTCGGTGCAATCCGAGGTCCAGACCCGATGGGTGCGGCGCAGCATGCCGAGGTCCGGCCGGCCGCCGCCGGAGGCGCAGCTCTCGATCTCCAGCGCCGGATGCGCCGCCA
>CAXTOC010000412.1:0-2037 GCA_964245725.1 uncultured Acetobacteraceae bacterium
GTGAGCCGGAGCCCGCCGCCGGGCGCTGCGTCGGACGGCGACAGCTCGAGCCGCAGCCGCCGGCTCCAGAGCCGCAGGCTGTCGCCGAGCACCGACGCGCCGCCTCCGGCCGTGACCACCTGCATGCCGCCGGGCAGGATCGTGATCCGCCGCGGGTGCAGCGGCGACAGCGAGACCGTGACGCGCTCCGCCGTCCAGCAGAGGCCGTCGGGAAGCCCGGGCAGCAGGCCGCGGCCACCCTGCAGCCGTGGTGCTGCCAGGGTGAGTGTGGCATCGAGCGGCCAGCCGCCGCGCCGGGATGCCGAGACCTCGAGATGCCATCCGGAGTGCTGCGCCTGCTGCACCAGGACGGCGAGCCTGCGGTCGAGCAGGTGCTGCAGCCGCAGCCAGCCGAGCAGGTCGGCGCCGAGCAGCAGGCAGCCGAGCAGCAGCCAGACCGGCCACGCGCGGAGGCGCCGCGAGACCGGCATGACGCCGAAACGGTGCCGCAGCCGCCGCCGGCGCTCGGGATCGGGGCCGTGGGCCGCCTCGGGGCGATGTTGCATCGGCAAGCTCATAGATGACCTGGAGCCCGTCTGCGAAGTCCCTGGCCTGGCTTGCTTTCCGATCTCGGATCGGCTCGGCCGATTCTATCCACAGCGGCCGTGCGCCATCGCAACGGGAGAACCAGGTGGGCACGATGCGGTCGCCATGCGGCGCGACCGGATCCCCGTCCTCCGGGACGTCTCAGGAAAAAATCGTTTTGCAGCCTAGGGATTTTCCCGGCCCCGCGCGGCGTTCGTTTCGCCGTGCAACGGAGCGGATCGATCGGCCGGCGCCGCCATGCTCCCGACACCGCCCCCGAGGACACGTGTTTCACATGCCGCGCGACACCGCGCCCACAGACTTGTCCACAGCCTCGTCCACTAACGTGAGATTGACGATCCTCGCCTCCTCCTGGCGCCAGGCGGCGCGGATCGCCTCCAGCAGGGCCGCGCGACCGCCGCCGCGCGTGCTCCCGGGTCGCGCCGGCGGGATCGGCGCGGCGATGGCGATGTGGATGGTGCCGGAGCGCTTGACGAAAGCGCGCCGGGACCAGCAGCGCCCGGAGTCGGTCGCCACCGGCAGCACCGGCAATCCGGCATGCACCGCCAGCGCGGCGATGCCGGGCTGCAGCGGCAGGATCTCGCCGGCCGCGGCCCGGGTGCCCTCGGGGAAGATCACGATCTGCCGGTCGTCCGCCACCGCCTCGTCGACCTCGTGCAGCAGCCTGCGCAGCGCGCGCCCCCCGGCCTCGCGATCGACCGGGATCATGCCGCTCAGCAGCAGCATCGGGCCGACCAGGGGCAGGCGGGTCAGCTCGCGCTTCATGACGTAGGCCGGCCGCGGCACCAGCGTCAGCCAGACCAGCGTGTCGAACGCCGACTGGTGCTGCGAGGCGATCAGCACCGGCCCGCGCGGCAGGTGCTCGGCGCCGCTCAGCACGATGCGGACGCCGCAGATCACGCCGAGGCCGCGCAGCACCACCCGGCACCACGCTGCGGCGTAGGGCAGCGCCCGGTCGCGCGCGAACAGCCGCACCCAGAACGCGCCCACCCCCATCGCCAGGGTGACCAGCAGGAAATACAGGTTGAACAGGCAGGCGCGGAGCAGCGTCATGTCACCTCCTGCAGGCGCATGCGCCGGCGAGGCCGGAGGCGACCAGCAGCCACTTGTCGTACTCCGAGAGCAGCAGCCGCAGCGTGCCAGGCGAGCCCGGGCGCAGCAGCGCCGGCGGCCGCACCGGGTAGGCGTGCAGGGTCGCGTCCGGCAGTGCCGCGGCGATCTCGGACATCGCGCGCTGCATGTGGTAGCCGGCGGTGACCACGATCAGGCTGTGCAGCCCGTTGCCACGTGCCCAGGCGGCGGTCTCGACGGCGTTGCCGTAGGTCGAGGTGGCGGCGTGGCCGAGGCTGATGCGCGGCCACAGCCCGCGGCCGCGCGGCAGCCGGAGGTCGCCCGCACGTATCAGCGCCGGCAGGTCGAGGCCGGGCGTCACCCCGGAGATCAGCATCAGCC
>CAXTOC010000413.1:0-2016 GCA_964245725.1 uncultured Acetobacteraceae bacterium
GTTGCGGGCGGCGGCCACGCTGGCGGTGTCGAGCGAGGGATCGTGCGGATCGTAGGAGGACAGCGCGGCCAGCGTCGCCACCGCGGCCAGCGCCAGCCCCGCCGCGCACAGCTCCGCCAGCCTGCGGCGCACGATGCCCTGCAGGCGCGGCGAGGTCAGTCGTTCGGACAGGCGGCTGCTGAGGGCTGCGGGCATCGAGCGCTCCGGCGATTCCGACGCATCGTATCGCACGACGCGGCAGCAACAGAAGCGGCGGATGCGTGGCCGGGGGAGCAGGGCACTGGCCGCTCGCCACACCCCCATGGTATCGCCGTGTCGTTGCAGGCGGCCGCGAGCCAGGACGATGACCGACGTGAACCCCGACCTGCACGGCCAGTCCAGGCCCGGCTACCCGGTCCGCGACCTGGAACTCGCGACCCACCTCTCACGCTGGCATGCCGAGACCGCGCACCATCTCAGCGCCTCCGAGTGCGAGACGGTGGCGCTCGCCGAGCTGCTGGCGCTGGCCGATGCGCAGGACGCGGCGCGCTGGACCTCCGTCACCCTCGGCTACAGCCACCCGCTCGGCGCCCGCTGGCTGCGCGCGGCGGCGGCCGCGGGCTACGAGCACGTCGCCGAGCACGAGCTGGTCTGCTTCGCCGGCGCCCAGGAGGCGCTGTACGCGGTGCTGCACGCCCTGCTCTGCCCGGGCGATCACGCCGTGATCGTGCTGCCGGGCTACCAGGCGGTGGAGACGCTGGCGCTCGGCCTGTGCGCCGTCTCCGGCGTCTCCCTCGATCCGGACTCCGGCTGGTCGCTCGACCTGGATGCGGTCGCGGCGGCGCTGCGGCCCAACACCCGCCTGCTGGCGATCAGCTTTCCCAACAACCCGACCGGCAGGCAGCTCGAGCCGGAGCGTCTCGCGGCCCTGGTGGCGCTGTGCCGGCATCGCGGCATCTGGCTGCTCAGCGACGAGGTCTACCGCCTCACCGAGCGGCCGCCGGCGTGCCGGCTGCCGACGGTGGCGGACGCCTACGAGCGCGGCGTGTCGATCTGCGCGCTGTCCAAGGCGTACGGGCTGGCCGGCCTGCGGGTCGGCTGGGTGGCCTGCCGCGAGCCGGTGTTGATCGACCGCCTGACGACGATGCGGCAATATCTCTCGACCTGCTGCGCCGCTCCGAGCGAGGTGCTGGCCTGCATCGCGCTCAAGGCGGCGCCGGTGCTGCTCGCCCGCAACCTCGCCCTCGCCTGGGCGAACCTGGCGCGGCTCGAGGCCTTCCTCGGGCGTCACCCGGCGCTGTTCGACTGCGTCCCGCCGCAGGGCGGCGTGGTGTGCTACCCGCGCTACACGCATCCCGAGGGAGTCGGCCGCTTCGTCGAGCGCATGGCGCGCACCGCCGGCGTGCTGCTGCTGCCGGCCGGCGTGTTCCGCTCCGAGCTGCTGGAGCTGCCGCGGGACCGGTTCCGCATCGGCTTCGGCGGCCTCGGCTTCGCCGCGGGCCTGCAGGCGCTGGAGCGCGCCGTTACCGGCGGCTGATCCGGAACAGCCGCGGCGACAGCCCGACGCGCGCGGTGAACGCCGAGGCGAAGTGACGCGCATTCGCGTAACCCACCGCGCGGGCGACCTCGTCGACCTGCAGCGCCGTGGTCTCGAGTAGCACGCTGGCGTGCTGCATCCGCGTCTCGGCCAGGAACTGTCCCGGACTGCGGCCGAGGCTCTGCCGGAACGCGCGGAAGAAGTGCGCCCGGCTCAGGCCGGTCAGCGCGGCGAGCGCGCCCAGCGTCATGTCCTCGTCCATGTGCCCGTTCATGTAGTCGATCACCCGTCGCAGCTGCCAGCCAGCCAGGGGCAGCATCTCAGCCACAAGTTCAGGAGCACATGACCAGCTTGCACCTGAGCCTGAATCTGAGCATAGGGGAAACGTCTCAAGCTGTGGGGCAAGGCCCTGCATTGCAGACTGCACCCACATATGGGCCTGCACCAGAAGACCGTGCCACCACTGTAACGCTGGCAACTGCACAGCCGCACAACATTCC
>CAXTOC010000414.1:0-2016 GCA_964245725.1 uncultured Acetobacteraceae bacterium
GCGAGGATCCGCTCCGCCATCGCCATCCCGGCGGCGGGATGCTGTCCGAAGCCGAGCAGCGGGCCGACGGGCGTCGCCTCATCGCCGGCCGGTGCCTCGGCGCTCAGCGCCAGCAGCGCGCGCAGCAGCGGCGCGAAGCGCGCCGCGGAGACCACGAAACGGTCCCGGTCGGGCCAGTGCGGGTCGCCGGAGTCGAAGCGCAGGAAGCGGCTCCACAGCACGCTCGCGACCTCGACCATGCCGGCGGCGTGACTGCCGCGATGCGGCTGGCGTGCCACCGCGAGATGCAATGCCAAGGCGAGGGCGTGATCATCCGCCACGGGAGGTGCGCCGGTGTCCAGGCGCAGGGTCAGTGACATACCGAAATAGCCTGGCATCCGTGAATTAATGGCCGGCTCGCGCCTGACGCGACAAGCCCGCAGCGCCTCAGTCGAACATTGATTAGCAACGATCCGGCTGAGGCTCAGCGGCGAGAGCGCGCCGGCTTCATCTCTGATGTATCTCCGCAGGAACTAAAATGTACCTGTCAGGATCAGCTTCGGCCGCATTGTATGACCACTCGTCACGTCTCCGATGTTTGAGCTGCGCATCCCGCACGGGATCAACCGTGTAGGGTATGTTCCACACCCGAGCTAAAACCTGGAGATCGGAATTCCCGGTCAGATCGGGCCGGGGTGTCTGGCAGATATCGATCGCTCGGTACATCGGTACGCGCGCGTTGAACACCTGATCGTTGAGGCAGGCAGTGTCACCGGCCTGGGAACGGTGCCAAGTGGCACCGCATCCTGCGAGGAAGATCAGACAGCCTAGGGTAACAGAGCTAAGTGACGTCCTCTGCATCAGCTTGCCCCTCTAATGCCTCTTGTCGTTACAGCCTTATAACTTGTTGTCGTAGTTCAGGATCGGCGAGCACCTACAGTTGATCGATCTCGCTGCTCATCCATCGGGCTCGCTCCGGTCGAGGTCAGCTTCGAGCATGGCGCACTACCGGCAACCGCCGTCCTTGCCGCGAAAGCCGATCCCTGCCAGCGTGACAGGCCATGTCGCATCTTGCCAAGGGCCTGCCCGCGATCCTGTTCTGCTGCACCCTGGCAGCGGGCTGCGACTTGATCGACCAGCGCAGCTTCGACCGCAACGCCGGCCGCGCGCCGGTGCCGCGCGCACCGCCGCCGGTCGTCAGCGCGGTCAGGCCGATCCCGCCGCTGTTCGTCGTGCGGTCGGACCGGCCGCAACAGGAATGGCAGCCGGAGCTGCGCCTCGCCGTCGCGCAGGCGCTGTCGCGCAAGCGGAACGTGCTGTTCACGGTCGAGAGCGTGGTGCCGGTGGCGTCCTCGCCGGCGGCGCAGGCCGCTTCGCTGCGCACCGCGGTGGCGCTGCAGGGTCGTCCGGTGGCCGACGCGATCACCGCCGACGGCGCGCAGCCGGCGCAGCTGGAGCTGGCCGCGCTGTCGGATCCGGCGGTGCACGCGCCGGAGGTCAGGGTCTACGTGCATTAGCCCGCGGCCGCGCAACGCCGCCCTGCTCGACGGGCTGGCGCTCGAGCGGCTGCTGGGCGTCGAGATCGGCCCGCTCGACCGCCCGGTGATCCGCCGCGAGATGGGCCGGGTGCTTTACGTCGACCACACCGATACGCCGTCCCTGCGCGCCAAATACCTCGACGATGCCGGCGTGCGCGTGGCGGCGATCATGGAGATCGACTGGGTCTGGGACGAGGACGGGCTGGACGGGCTGGTGCGGCGTCACGGGCCGGTCGACTACGTGGTCGCCTCGCACGTCGCCGAGCACGTGCCCGACCTGATCGGCTGGCTGCAGGCGCTCGGCCGGGCGCTGCCGGCGGAGGGCGAGATCCGGCTGGTGCTGCCGGACAAGCGGTTCTGCTTCGACCACCACCGCGCCGAGAGCGGGCTGGCCGACCTGCTGGCGGCGCACGAGCCGCCGCAGCGCGCACCGTCGCCGGCGAGGATCGCCGACCACTTCCTGCACGTCGTCGAGGTCGACGCGGCGGCGGTCTGGGCC
>CAXTOC010000415.1:0-2001 GCA_964245725.1 uncultured Acetobacteraceae bacterium
CCCTGCGCTTCGCGCCCGGCTTCGCGCGCGCGGCGCGCGCGGCACTCGGCGCGGGCCGGCCGGTGGTGGGGGACTCCGAGATGGACGCGCACGGCGTCACCCGTGCCCGACTGCCCGCGGGCAACGCGGTGCTGTGCACGCTGCGCGATCCGCGCACGCCCGATCTGGCGCGGCGCCTCGGCACCACCCGCTCGGCGGCCGCACTCGAGCTGTGGGGCGAGCGGACAGCCGGCGCCCTGGTGGCCATCGGCAACGCGCCGACCGCGCTGTTCCACCTGCTGGAGCGGATCCAGCGTGGCGGGCCGCGACCGGCGGCGATCATCGGCATGCCGGTGGGCTTCGTGGGTGCCGCGGAATCCAAGGAGGCGCTGTCGGCGTTCGGCGAGGTGCCGTGGGCGATCGTCCGTGGCCGGCAGGGCGGTAGCGCCATGGCGGCCGCCGCGGTGAACGCGGTGGCGAGCGAGGCGGAGTGAGGGGCACGCTGTCCATCGTGGGCATGGGGCCGGGCGATCCCGAGCTGCTGACGCTGAAGGCGGCGCGGGTGATCGGCGGCTCCCCGTGCGTCGCCTTCTTCGCCAAGCGCGGCCGGCCGGGTCACGCGCGCGGCATCGCCGGAGAGCGGATCAGCCACGGGGCCGAGCTGCTGCGCTTCGAGTATCCCTTCACCACCGAGCTCTCGGTGGTCGATCCGCGCTACCTCGCCGACATCGGACGGTTCTACGAGCGTTGCGCGGCACGGCTCGCCGAGCGGCTGGCCTCGGGGATCGATGCGGCCCTGCTCTGCGAGGGCGATCCGTTCTTCTACGGCTCGGCGATGCACGTGTTCGACCGGCTGCGCGGCGAGTTCGCGCACCAGATCATCCCCGGCGTCACCGGCATGAGCGGCTGCTGGTCGGCGGCCGACCTGCCGATCACCCACGGCGACGACGTGCTGCAGGTGCTCCCCGGCACGCTGGACCGCCAACGCCTGGCGGCGCGGCTGGCGCTCGGCGATGCGGCGGTGATCATGAAGGTCGGCGGCAACTTCCCGAAGATCCGCCAGGCGCTCGACGATGCCGGGCTGCTGGAGCGCGCGCTCTACGTCGAGTACGGCACCATGCCGGGCGAGCGCATCCTGCCGCTGCGGCAGATCGAGCATCCGACACCCGATGCGCCCTATTTCTCGATGATCCTGGTGCCCGGCCGGCAAGGCCCGCGGTGAGCGGCCGGCTGACGATCCTCGGGCTGGGTCCGGGCGATCCGGCGCTGCGCACGCCGCAGGTCGACGCGGCCCTGGCCGAGGCCACCGACCTGGTCGGCTACGGGCCGTATCTCGACCGCATCGCCGGCGCCCCCGGCGCGGTCCGGCACGCCTCGGACAATCGCGAGGAGCTCGACCGCGCCCGCCACGCGCTGTCGCTGGCATCCGCCGGCCGGCGCGTCGCGGTGGTGTCGTCCGGCGACGGGGGAGTGTTCGCGATGGCGAGTGCCGTGTTCGAGGCGGTCGAGCACGGCGAGCCGGGCTGGCGCGCGCTCGACGTCGCGGTGCTGCCCGGGATCTCGGCGATGCTGGCGGCGGCAGCGCGGGTGGGCGCGCCGCTGGGTGGCGATTTCTGCGTGCTCTCGCTGTCTGACAACCTCAAGCCCTGGACGCTGATCGAGCGCCGGCTGCGCGCCGCCGCCGAGGCCGGCTTCGCGATCGCGCTGTACAACCCGGTGTCACGGGCGAGACCCTGGCAGCTGGACGCGGCGCTGACGCTGCTGCGCGAGCTGGTCCCCCCGGTCGCGCCGGTGGTGTTCGCCACCGCGATCAGCCGGCCCGAGGAGCGGGTGGTGATCACCACGCTGGCCGAGGCGCAAGGCGAGCAGGCCGACATGCGCACGCTGGTGCTGGTCGGCACCGCGGCGACACGGCTGATCCCGCGCGCCGGGGGAGTTCCGTGGATCTACGCGCCAAGGGGCTCCGCCCCTTGACCCCGCCAAAGGCGGAGCCTTTGGAAACCGGGGTCTGGGGCCTCCGGC
>CAXTOC010000416.1:0-2001 GCA_964245725.1 uncultured Acetobacteraceae bacterium
GCCAATGACGAGCCGCCCAACCCGCTGCCTCCGGGCCGCCGCCTCGGGATCGCCGTGGTCGGCCTGGGCACGCTGGCGCTGGAGGAGATCATCCCGGCCTTCGGCCAAGCCAAGCACGTGCGCCTCGTGGCCCTGGTCAGCGGCACGCCGGAGAAGGCGCGCACGGTCGCCGCGCAGTACGGCGTCGACCCCCGCCACCTCTACGACTATGCGAGCTTCGACCGCATCCGCGACGACCCGGCGATCGACATCGTCTACATCGTGCTGCCCAACGCGATGCACGCCGAGTTCACCGCGCGCGCCGCCGCCGCCGGCAAGCACGTGCTGTGCGAGAAGCCGATGGCGGCCTCGGTCGCCGAGGCGCAGCACATGATCGATGCCTGCCGGACGGCGAACCGCATGCTGATGATCGCCTACCGGCTGCAATACGATCCGGCGCACCGCACCGCGATCGCGCTCGCGCGCGGCGGCCGGTTCGGCGAGGTGCGCATGATCCAGGCGACCAACGGCCAGAACGACGCCGCCAACGGCCAGTGGCGGCAGATCCGCGCGATCGCCGGCGGCGGCTCGCTGCCGGATGTCGGGCTGTACTGCACCAACGCCTTCCGCTACCTGACCGGCGAGGAGCCGATCGAGATCACCGGCCAGGTCACGCGCCCGACCGGCGATGCGCGCTTCGCCCAGATCGAGGACGTGGCGCTGTTCACCCTGCGCTTCCCGTCGGGCGTGATCGCCACCGGCGGCTCCGGCTACAGTTTCCACGAGAGCCGCCAGCTCCGCGTCCACGCCCAGGGCGGCTGGTTCGGGCTCGACCCCGCCTTCGGCTACGACAACCTGTCGCTGCAGATCAGCCGCAAGGAGGGTCAGGCCAGCGCCCTGGAGACGCGCCGGTTCTCGCCGCACAGCCAGTTCGCGCGCGAGATGGACGCCTTCGCGCTATCGCTGCACGCCGGCACCAGGCCTTACACCCCGGGCGAGGAGGGGCTGCAGGACATGCGGGTGCTGGAGGCGATCTACCAGTCCGCCGCCGGCGGCTCGCCGGTGAAGTTCGCCGCGGCATCCGGGCGCGACATCACCCGCGGCGTCTGGCCCAAGCAGGTCGGCGCCTACCTTCCCGCCTGAGGCCGGCTCAGTGCGGCGGCGGCAGCGCCTGGGTCTGCACCGGAGCCGCGGGAGCCAGCTGCACCGGGGCACCGACATCGCCCGTCCCCGCCGCCGGGCTGCCATAGCTGGCTCCCGGCTGGTAGGGCGGCGGGTAGGGGGAGCTGCCCGGCGCGGCAGGCCGGCCGTTGCCGCCGAAGCGCATCAGCACGCTGCGCAGCGGATCGGCGCCGGGGTTGTTGACCCGCATGGCGACGGCGATGTCCTCCACCCCGACCGGCTGGCCGTAATAGGCGCGGTTGCCGACGCTGTCCGACGACAGCACGCTGCCCTGCAGCGAGAGCCCGGCGAACAGGCCGGAGCTCTTCTCGACCGCGACGATGTCGGCGCGCAGGGCGGTGGTGGTCGCACCCTCCATGCCGGCACCCAGCGTCGCCAGCGTGATCGAGGCGTTGGCGCCGAACTTGAAGTGGCTGTCCATGATCGCGGTCAGCCCCCGGCGCGTCATGATGAACATCATCAGCTCGGCATCCTGCACCCCGGCCTGCAGGCCGAACGAGCCCGAGCCCATCGAGTAGAACGCGGGCGCCGACCAGGAGCCGGAACCGTCGCGCGCCAGCAGCACGCAGCCGCCGCCGGAGCCGCCGAAGATGAACGACATGCGGAAGATGCTGGGGCAGATCAGCACGCCCCTGGCGCGGGCGAGGAAACGCTGCGCCTGATCGCCGTTCTCGCGCCAGTCCAGCACGTCCTGTGCGGCCAGCGTGGCGCGGTCGACCAGGCGCTGCTGCTGCTCCTGACGGTCGGAGTTGACCATCTGCGCCGCGGCAGGCGCGGCGGCCATCAGGCTCATCGCGGCGGCCATCATCGCGCGTCGCATCTGCATCTTCGCTCTCTCCC